>JANNFQ010000369.1:0-4930 GCA_031380045.1 Acidimicrobiaceae bacterium | reverse complement strand
GCCAGCCAGTCGGGCGTGCGCTCGTTGAACGCGCCGAGGATGCGCGGGTTGTCAACATCGCCCGAGCGCCGCTGCAGCAGCGCATCCGCCTCCTCCCGCCCGTCGCGACCGAAGTACCGGTGCAGCAGGTACACCATCGCCCACAGATGTCGGCCTTCTTCGACATTCACCTGGAACAGGTTGCGCAGGTCGTACAGGCTGGGTGCAGTGAGGCACAACTGTCGCTGTTGCTCGACCGACGCGGGCTCGGTGTCGCCCTGCACCACCAACAGCCGGCGTAGTTCCGAGCGGTACTCACCCGGCACCTCGTGCCATACGGGCTTGCCCATGTGCTCGCCGAAAGCAATCTTCCGGTCGGGTTCGGCCTCGGCCAGGAACACACCCCACCGGTAGTCGGGCATGCGCACGTGATCGAAGTTGGCCCATCCCTCTTGGCCCACCGAAACGGCAGTGCGCAGATAGACAGGATTGTCCTTGAACGCGACGGGACCCATCTGCCGCCACCACTCGATGAACTTCGGTTGCCACGATTCCAGCGCACGCTGCAGGCGCCGATCGCCCGCCAGGTCGACGTTGTTGGGGATCTTGGCGTCGATGTCGACGACGCTGATCTTCTGGGACCCGATCTGTTCGGACCCGGGATTCTGCGGCATGTCACACCCTCGCTCGGTCGTAGGTCGGACGCGAGCCGGTGCCGAAGCTGCGCAACGCACCCTGGGCTCCCACTGCGTTGGGTCGTTGGAAGATCCAGTTCTGCCACGCCGACAGACGGGCGAAGATCTTGGTCTCGAGGGTCTCTGGGCCGGCGAACCGGAAGTTCGCCTCCATGCCGGTCAACGCATCGGGCGAGAAGCTGTTCCGCTCTTCGAGCATCAGCCGGATCTCGTCGTCCCAGTCGATGTCGTCCAGCGCGAACGTGATGACCTCGGCATCGACAGCATCGGCCGCTTCCAGATCGGTGCCGATTCGGTCGAGCGCATCGGCCAGCGCCTCGGCTCGCCCCCAGAACCGCGTCTGCAGCCGCGACAGGCCGTTCGACATCGGGTAGGCGCCGCCATTCGTGGCAGTCAGCCGAATGGTTGCGGCCGGAAGCTGGTCGTCTGGACGCACTCCTTCGAGCATGAGCGATCGATCGGACGCCAGCACCAGCTCGGCCAAGACGCCCGCGAAGCAACTGCCTGGCTGCACGAGGGTGACGATGGTTCTGGCCGACGCATCGAGCCGTTTCAGAGTGCGCATCCACATGAGTCGCACTTCTCGCACCAACCAGTGATCGGGCTGGCTTGTCGTCACCTGCTCGGCACTGGCGACAGCATCGATGCTGCCAACCGTTGTCAGCACCCACGTGCCGATCAAGGGTTCGTTGGAGCGGAGGTGCAAGAGCGCATGGTCGAACTCCAGTGCCGCTTGCAGCAACCACGCTGCGGCGCCCACCGCGCGCAGTTCATCGCCCGTGGTCGGCTGCCAGCCGGTTGGGCCACGAACCTCGATGAACGCGCAGCCCAAGTTTCGATCGATCTGGACGTCGATGTGCTGTGAGGTCATCCGATCTTTGTCGATCGTGGTCGAGGCACCGAACACCGGAAGCTCAACACCTTCGGTACTCGGATCTGCAGCGTCGGCGTCGGGTCGATCAGATCGCTGGACACACCCCCGGGCAATGGAGCGCACCACCTCGTCGAACGTGCTGCGCGGCGCGATTGCATCGACGAGCCGCCAATCGAGCGCCTGCTGACCCTTGATGCCTTCGGTCCGCGTCGCGAACACGTCGGCCAGGTCCCGGCGGACGAACCGCTTGTCGACCAACCGAGTCAGCCCGCCCGTGCCCGGCAACACACCCAGCATTGGCACCTCGGGCAACGACACCGCCGACGACCGATCGTCGATCAGCACGATCTGGTCGCAGGCGAGCGCCAGCTCGTATCCCCCACCCGCCGCGGTGCCATTCACGGCAGCGATCCACGTCTGGCCCGAGTGCGCGGACGCATCCTCGATGCCGTTGCGAGTCTCGTTGGTGAACTTGCAGAAGTTCACCTTGTGCCCGTGCGACGAGGTCGCCAGCATCTGGATGTTCGCACCGGCGCAGAAGACCTTGTCGACGCCACCGGTCACAACGACAGCCCTGACCTCCGGGTGCTCGAAACGCATCCTTTGCACGACGTCGTACAGCTCGATGTCGACCCCCAGGTCGTACGAGTTCAGCTTCAGTTCGTAGTCGTCGCGCAACGGTGCATCTGGTGTCACGGCCATGGTGACCGTGGCAACCGCATCGTCGATGTCGACGCGCCAATGTCGGTACTTCTTTGGATCGACACTGAAGCTGATCGTCTGCTGCTCGGTCACTCGGCCCCCTCGCTCGGAGTCTACATCGATGTCTCGATACGTCGAGATTCTGTAGAACTCACGATCAGCCCATCGCCGTGCGCCTCGGCCCCCACGAACCACTCGTTCGCGGCCGGCGCCCAGGACGTGTGGCGTCCGTCGAACAGTTGCTTGGCCTTGCGTCCTGGCCATCGCGCCGGCAGCAGGCTGGATGGGATCTCGGGGTCGGCAAACGGGAAGCGGCGCCACGCGTGAACCAGTTCGACCAGTGATACGAACTGGCTGGCCGGGCTGCGCGGCTGCCGTTGCGCGAACTCGCCGAGGAACTGGGTGTACCGGTTGCTCAGTTCGTCGAGATCCCACGCACGTCGGATCATCTCGTCGTCCGACACGAAGCTGCCCGTTTCGGCCAGCAGCACGACGGCGTTGTCGTCCAGCTCGAGCTCGCTGAGGATCGCGTTGGCCGCGCCCTCGCGATTTGTATGAGGCGTGACGGCGACGCCGGGGCCGATGAATCCGAAACCGACGAACTGGAGTTGGCTGCGCAATTGATGGCGCTTGGCGCGCTGCTCTTCGGGAACCGACGCCAGCACCACCAACCAATGCGAATCCCACGCAGCACCATCACCGCCGAAGCCGTAGATGCGTTCTGTGCCGATTGTCAGCATGCGCGTGCCGGCCTCGGTCAGCCGCCATTGCGTTCGCCGACCACGACGTTCGCTCAGCAGGATTCCTTGTTCGCTCAGACGCGCGACCGCTTGACGCGCGTTTCGTTCGCCCACGTCCAGCAGACCAAGACCACTCACGATGGTCGACGTCCAGATCGTTCGGTCGTGTGACAGCACGAACTCGCCCAGCAGTGTCAGCAGCAGAGCCTTGGCACTACTGCCTGATCGCGGCCGAAGGGCACTGTCTGGCACGGCTCCGGTGTAGCACGAACCCGCCACTCGACCCCAGAACTGTGTGCGACAGATCAAGGAGACTCACCGTGCGGAGGCGGTCCGGTGCGGAGATCGCTGGTCAGCGGTGCCAGGCGTCACCTTTCGTGAAAGATGGCGCGCACTGTGGATCTGGATCGCCAGTTGTGCTACCAATCGCCTCGTCACCCAAAGGGACGCTCCGTGAACGCGGACCGCTCTGGGTGGTGGGTAGCCCTCGATGCGGGCCACTTGCGCTACGGACGAGGGGAAGATCAATGTACTCACACGGTGCCCGCACTGCGGATCGTGCTGTTCGCCGGATCTCGATCGCTGCGGCGTGGGCCATGTTGGCCGGCACCGTCGTGGTCACGGCCCTTCCTCCGACACCGGCTTCGGCAGCGGGCCCATACGTGGTCAACGCCACGTTCGACGCCGCCGATGTGAACCCGGGCAACGGCATCTGCGCCAGCACGACCGGCGAATGTACGTTGCGCGCAGCCCTGGCAGAAGCGCTGCTCGACAGTGCCTCCACGGTCTCCATCGGGTTCACCGTGTCGGGCCCCTTCACCCTCGCCACCGATCTCACGGCCCAGGTGCAACCAGGGCGCACGGTGAACCTGGGGTCCGTGCCGTTCCCGGGCTGGAGCACCTCCGGTGCGGGCGCGCTGCGGTTGGTGGGATTCAGCGTTGGCAACCCCAATGGCGGCGGCCCGAACAGCGCGACATGCGCGCCGGGCCAGGTCGTGACCGGCTTGATCGCGTACCAGCCGCCGGGCTCACTCGTCCCATTCGGACCGACCTGGCTGCGCGCGGTCCAACCAGTCTGTCGCCCGATCACTGGTTCGTCGGGCAGCTTCGGGCTGGGCACTGCAACCACAGGACCACTGTTCGGAACCCTGACTGGCGCGGAGAGCCCCCCGTCTACGACCGAGTGCGCTGTTGGATCGGCCGTCACCGGGTTTACGGGCCGCAGCGGAGCGTTGATCGATCGCCTCGAGCTCTACTGCGCGCCATTGAATCCCGACGGAACGTTGGGCGCTTCGGTACCCGCTGGCGGCAGCGTGGGCGGCACGGGCGGCGGCGAATTTGCCCCGATCATGTGCCCCAACAACACGTTGGCCAATGGTGTCGCCGGCCGGACCGGGGACGACATCGATCAGTTCGGGCTGACCTGCGGTCGCAGATTCACGGTCGACTCCAGCAGCGACGACGCTGATCTGACACAGGGCGACGGCGTTTGCCTGACCGACGCCGGCGAGTGCACGCTGCGAGCCGCGATCCAGGAATCGAACGCCAGTCCCGGCTACGACCTGATCTGGTTCGGCATCCCCAACCCCAGCACCGAAGTGCTGACCCTCACACCTGCCACTCGGCTGCCTGACATCTTCGACCCAGTGGCGATCGACGGCTACACGCAAACCGGTGCCCAGCCCAACACCAATGCGTTCCCACTGCCGTTGAACACCGTTCTCAAGATCGAGCTCAGCGGCACCCTTCTGCCCGGCAGCGGATCTGGGCTGGTGCTGGCGCCGGGCGCCACCGGCTCGGTGATCCGGGGGCTGATCATCCGCGACTTCAATGACCCAGGAACCAGCGGAGTTCCCAACACCGACGACATTCCAGGGTCAGCCGGGATCGTGCTGGGAACGACGGCGACGATTGCGGGCAACTTCATCGGCACCACAGCG
>JANNFQ010000362.1:0-6353 GCA_031380045.1 Acidimicrobiaceae bacterium | reverse complement strand
GAGTCGTCGCGGTCTGCCGCACGGCCGACCGCGAATCCGATGGCACCGGTGGCCAAGGCCACAGCGATGATCAATCCGGTTCGTGCCGCCCCGGCACGGGAATTCCCTGTTGTCTCGATCTCCAGCATGGTCCCCTCCTGCAGTTCGTGATGGTACGACGCTCGCCAGGCCTCGGCGGTTCCCGAGGTTGCTGATCGAGGCACCCGCGCCGTGGCGTCATCGTTCGACGTCGCGTGATCAGAAGGCGATGCTCGTGGCGTCGACCAGCGGCGGCTGCCGCACCACGTCGGCGGCCAGTGCCCGCGCATGCTTGAGGTCCTTTGCCATCACCGACACCTCCATGAGCACCGTGGCGAAGATGGCCTCGGGCCCCCGCACGTGTTCGCCGACTTCGGCATGCATGTCGACATCGAGGCGCAGCGCGCTCGCGGCTGCGGTGCGATCGACGGGCAGCGACGTCAGCGTGCCGTTGCTCGGGGCATGCACGATCACGTCGACGACGGCGCACCGCGGCCGGCGGCTCGGCTTCACGGTCGGGCCGAGGTCCAAACAGGCCCTGGCGTGCTCGACGACCAAGTCGACGTCCCACACGGCGCTGACGTAGTCCCACACTCGGCCACCGCCCATGCGAGCGTTGACCTCGATGATCCTCGGTCCACGAGTTGTGCACTTGCCCTCCACGTGCAGCACGCCGCGGTGCAGACCGAACGCCTTCACGGTCTGGTGCACCAGATCCACCAACCTGGCGACTTCGCGCTTGTCGTGATCCGGTGGGCAGTGCAAGCCCTTCTCCTGAAAGGACGGCTCTGCCGTCGGCCAATTCTGGGACACGCTGGTGAACACCGGCGTGCCGTTGTGCATCACCACATCGACGTCGAACTCCACACCGTCGAGGTACTCCTCGAGCAGCAAGTCGTTACCGGCACGGAAGATGTCGTCAGCCTCGGGGCTGACGACACTGCGTACCAGCGAGTACACGTCAGGGAGGGTCTCGAAGTTGTCGACGCGCACGCATCCGACCGCCGACGCACCGAATTCCGGCTTCACCACCGCTGGGAAGCCGACGTACGAGGCGGCGGCGAAGAGTTCGTCGAGTGAGCGCACACGTCGTGCCTTGGGCGTCGGCAGGCCGAGCTGCGCCGACAACTCGCGTGTGCGTACCTTGCTGCGCGCCGCATCCACAGCGGCCTTCGGGTTGCCGGGCAGGCCGAGTGCTTCGGCAACCCGGGAGACGACGCAGACGCTGTCCTCCCAGTAGGTCACAACGCCATCGGCCTTCACGCCCGCGGCCGCGACCGAGCCGAGGACCGCCTGTGCATCGGCGTCCGAATCGCCGATGACCGTGGTCGGCAACCAGTTCGTCAGCACGCCGTCGGCCAGCAGGTCGTGGCTCCAGTGGCCCGGCTCGTCCACCATCACCAGTCGGGCGCCGAGCTCGGCCAGCCGCTCGTACGCCCGTCGCTTGCCCTCGTAGCCGCCGCTGACCACCAGCAGGGTCTTGCCGTCGAGGCTCATCCCACCCACGTCGGATCATCGACGATGGTGGCTGAGGCCGAGCTCTGCGTCGAGCGGCCGTAGTCCGGCTGGTCCATTGCGGACAGCATCGTGGGCGCGGATTGCAGCGCGTCGAGCATCACCTCTCCTTCGAGCCGCAGCACGACGCTGGGTAGTTCGGTGGTCACACTGGCATTGCGCGGCGCGTTGTCCAGCAGTCCGCGCTCACCGAAGTATTCCCCCGGGCCGAGGTGCGCGAGGTCGTCGCCGTCGCGATGCACCAGCACGCTGCCGTCGATCACGGCGTAGAACGCGTGGGCGGGCGCGCCCTGCACAACAATGTCGACGCCGGCCGGCAGCGGACAGATCTGCGCAGCTGACGCGAGCTGCTCCAGCACCACTCGGGGCGCCCCGCGGGTGATCGGCAAGCGCTCCAGCACGGCAACTCGCGAGGCCAGCAGGTCTGCGCGTTCGCGGCTGACTGCGTCGAGGCCTCGCAGCCCCGCCCGGCACAGCAGGGTGAGGACCAGCGCCACTCCGCCGAGGATGAACAGGCTCGTCCGCAACGATGTGGCCGACACCAGAGCTGGTGCGGCCGCGGCGCCCAGCACCATCGCCGCCACCGACAGCGCATCGATCACACCCATCACGCGGCCGAGCACATCGGATGCCACCACGCGGGCGACCGCAGTCTCGGCCACCACCTCGCACGACACGAAACCTGCACCGCCGATGAACGTCACAAGCAGTGCAAGCGCGACGCCGCCGAACTGCCCGTAGGCGAGTTGCGTCGCGCAGAACATCGCCCCCGTGACAACCACGATGCCCGAAACCCGCGTGCTGGCCGCGAGCCTGCCGTTCACCACCGCGCTCAGCAGGCCGCCCACGCCGGCTGCGGCGAGCAGATAGCCATATCCCGCTGCCCCGAGGTCGAGCCGGCGATTTGCGTAGAGCACGAGCTGCACGGTCTGCGCGCCGTAGGTGAACTCGGCCATGGCGACCACGAGGAAGAGCGGCACCACGAACGGCGTGCGCCGCACCGTGCGTATCCCGTGCCTCAGCTGGGCGCGGGCGCCATCGTTGGCGCGCCCACGTGTGGGCGAGACGCGACGCTTCATCGTCGAGATCAGAGCGGCAGAGGCGACGAAGGTGAAGCCGTTGACGATGAATGCCACCGAGTGTGGGGCCACGGCCAGCAACACGGCGCCGATCGCTGGGCCTACGACGACCCCGAGGTCCTGCACGGTGTGCAGCAGCGCGTTGGCCGGCCCGATGCGGGCCTCACCCACCAAGCGCGGCAACAACGCCATCGCCGCCGGCCGCTCAGCGGTGCCGGCTGCCGACGACAGTGCCGTCACGGCGATGACCACCACGACCGGGCCATGGCCTGCCACCACGCCAGCGAGGGCGAACATCAACAAACAACGCAGTGTGTCGCCGACGAGCAGCACCTGGCGCCGGTCGTAGCGGTCGGCCACCATGCCGCCGACAGGTCCGAGCAAGGCGTAGGGCAGCAACCGGCAGATGGTGGCGGCACCGACCCACGTCGCCGATCCGGTGGCCGCGAAGATGTACCCCAGCAACGCCGCGTTGTAGAGCCAGTCGCCGAGTTGGGAGGCCGCGCTGGCCACGATGAGGGCGCGCGCGTCCTTGATCCGCAAGATGTCCTTGTAGGCATCGTTCCCCGTCGCCACGGCGGCGGACGTTAGTGGAGGCAACGACGCCTGCGAAACGACGGTCAGTCCAGGCGCTCACCCGGCTGTGGGCGCGCGCCGTTGGCGAAGTCTCGATACGGCATCGGGCCTTTGCTTTCGGGCTGCACGGTCACCAGCCGCAAACCGCCGAACACGGCGTCGTGCAACTGGTCCCCCACCGCCGGCGCCTCGATCAGGTCGGCCTCGAGCACCTTCAGTCGCTTGCCCCGAAAGGTGGTCCACGCGCCGCCCAGACGTACCACACGATGCAGCTCAACGGCGGGCCGAGACCAGTCGAGCCTGAGGTCGTCGGCAGTCAGCTTCGCTGCGTACGACGGTTCGCCGTGCTGTGGTAGGGGTTCGCCCAGCCCGTGCGTCAGCTGCTCGACCAACAACGCCGTCCCCATCTCCACCAGACGGCTGCGCAGCGAGTCGCCAGTGTCATCATCGGCGATGGGCACCTCAACCCGAGCGTGCACCGGCCCAGTGTCCAGACCCTCTTCCAACTGCATCAGGCACACGCCGGTCACGGGGTCGCCAGCCAGCAGCGCCCGTTCAACGGGCGCCGCGCCCCGCCACCGGGGCAGCAACGAAAAGTGCAGGTTCACCATGGGCAGGACGGCCAGCGCAGGCGGCCGGATCAACTGCCCGAACGCCACCACCACGCCCAGGTCGGCACCACGGTTCAGCGCGTCATCGACACGATGCACGACGGGCAGATCCATCGCCAGCGCGGCAGCCTTCACTGGGCTGGGCAACACCTCGTTGCCTCGGCCCCGACGCTTGTCGACGCGGGTCACCACGGCGACAATCTCGAAACCCGCGGCCACCAGCGCGTGCAGCGGTGGCGCCGCCATGGCCGGCGTGCCCAGGTACACGAGCCGCTGTGGGCGGCGAGGTTTCGTCACTTCAGGCGCAGGCGACGCTTCGGTGCGGGCGCCGACGACGACTCCAGAATGCGGCGGTACTCGGCCATCGCTTCCTTGCGCTGGTCGCCCTGCAGCCGATCGAACATCAGCACACCGTGCAGGTGGTCGATCTCGTGCTGGAACAGACGTCCGGCCAGTTCGCTGGCCTCGATCTCGATGGTGTTGCCGTCGAGGTCCAGTCCACGCATCAGCACCTCGTTGGGACGCAGCATCTCCACGTACAGGCCCGGGATGCTCAGGCAACCCTCGTCGTACAGCCACTCGCCGCGGCTCTCGACGATCTCGGGGTTGATGATCGTCATCGGTTGCTCGTCCATGTCCCACACGAAGATCTGCTTCTGCACGCCGATCTGCGGCGCAGCCAGGCCGATGCCGGAATCGCTCTCGTACAGGGCCTCGAACATGTCGTCCACCAGTTGGGCGACCTTGCCGTCGATATCGGTGACCGCAGCCGCCTTGGTCTTCAGGACAGGATCGCCGAAGGTGCGGATCGTGTACGCCATGCATGCAAGGCTACCGAACGAGATGACGCAGTACTTCGACGAGCAGCCGACCGTCCCCAGCGACCGTCGCATCGTCGTGTGGGCGTTGCCCGACGGGCCGCTGACGATCACCACCGATCGCGGTGTCTTTGGCCATGGCACGGTCGATGCCGGCACCAAGCTGTTGCTGTTGAAGGCGCCCACGCCTCCACAGTCAGGCGCACTGCTGGATCTCGGGTGTGGCACCGGCGCGATCGCGCTCACCATGGCTCGCCGGGCTCCGGCGAGCACTGTGTGGGCGATCGACAGCAACGCCCGAGCACGCGACCTCTGTCGCGCCAACGCGCAGCGCAATGAAATCGACAACGTCACCGTTGCGCACCCCGACGAGGTGCCCGACACGCTGCGGTTCGCCGCCATCTGGAGCAACCCTCCGATCCGGGTCGGCAAGGATGCCTTGCACGACCTCCTCTTGCGGTGGCTGCCCCGGTTGCGGCCAGCGGCCCAGGCCCACCTGGTAGTGCAGAAGCATCTGGGTGCTGACTCATTGCAGCGCTGGCTGATCGATCACGATCTGCCCACCGAACGCGTCGCCACCGGGGCCGGGTTCCGCGTCTTGCGAGTCTGCCCCGCTGATCATTCGCCCGCAGGGCACGACAGTTGACTGTTGGCCGTGCACGTCAGCCGTGCGAGTTGGCCGCACGTGGCGGCCCCGGCACCGCATCATCATCGACGAGGTGGGTCCACCTCGATGCGTAACCGCGCGCCCTTGGGTCGCGGCGTGGCTGCCAGCACTGGTCCCAACGCATCCCACGTGTCGGCCCGCACCAGCAGGCCGTCGCCGTCGGGGGCCGACGCCAGACCGGAGGCCGCAACGAACGTGTCGGCGCCGGGGCCACTCACACGCGCCAGCGCGCTGAAGGGCGGCAGCGCCAGGTCACGGCGACGCGCGGCTTCCACCTTGGCCAGCCTTCCCGGATCGGTGAACAACGCTGCGTCGATCACCGGGTGTCGAGGAATGAACGTCTGCACGATCAGACGACCGCCCTCTGATCGGGAACCCAGCAGTCGAGCGGCACGCACCAGCAGCGCCATGGCGTGTTCGGCCGCCCGATAGCGGGGTGCCAACAGCTCTGCGTCCAGATCGAGGAATGCGACCACGTCGGTCTCGGTCACGCGGTGCAGCACTGCCTCGGTGCCCACGTACACGCCGGCGGCGCCGGGCTCGAGTGGCGAATCGCGAGTGACGGCGATGACGGGGCGATTCGCCGCCGCCTCCAGTTCGTCGCGTAGGCGAGTGACGCCCGGTCGCACATTCGCCAACGCGCCCGAGCCGCAGTGTTGGCACACCGGCGGCCGTTCGGTGGCGCACCGGCGGCACCTCAACACACCGTCATCGCGTTGCTCCACAGACGCCTCGCAGCGCTCGCAGACGATCAGCGAACGGCACGAACGGCAGGCCAACAGTCGACTGCGCCCGGGTGTGTTGTGTACGCACACCACGCGGCGGCTGGGGTCGCGGAGCTGAGCGATGAGGGCAGACGTCAGCAGCGATCGTTGCCACGGCGCATCGGCACTGCGATCGATCACGTCGATCATCGGCCACCCGGCACGCTCGTCGGCCAGCGTGGGATGCAACCACCGGCGGCCAGACCAGTGCAGTGCGGTCACCGTGGGGCAGGGCGACACCAGCAGACACGGAATCGCTCGCCGTCGCGCCCGCTCGATGGCCACGTCGCGCGCATGCCATGTGG
>JANNFQ010000360.1:0-8140 GCA_031380045.1 Acidimicrobiaceae bacterium | reverse complement strand
GAAGTGGGGCATGACCCTGCGCGACACCGAATCGCCGCTCGAGGCGTTGCGATGGATCGAGGCGGGCGACACCTTCGACATGGCCATCATCGACATGCACATGCCGCAGATGGACGGCGTCGAGTTGGGCCGGCGCATCCGTGCGCTGCAACCCGAGTTGCCGTTGGTGCTGTTCAGCTCGCTGGGCGGCCGCGAAGAGAACGTGGCACCCCACCTGTTCAACGCCTACCTCACCAAGCCGGCGCGCCAATCACAGATGTTCGACACGTTGGTCACCGTCCTCGGCGACGGCACAGCGCCCGCCACGGTCGCGCCGGCAAAGCCGTCGATCGACCCGGAGATGGCAGCGCGGCATCCGCTGCGCATCCTGCTGGCAGAAGACAACGTGGTGAACCAAAAGCTCGCGCTGCGTCTGCTTCAGCAGATGGGATACCGCGCCGACCTGGCATCGAACGGCATCGAGGCCGTCGAGTCGGTGCAGCGCCAGACGTACGACGTGATCCTGATGGACGTGCAGATGCCCGAGATGGATGGCCTCGACGCATCTCGGCGCATCGTGGCCACGTGGCCCGACAGCCGGCCGCGCATCGTCGCCATGACGGCCAACGCCATGCAGGGCGATCGAGAGATGTGCCTGGCCGCCGGCATGGACGACTACGTCACCAAACCGATCCGCATCGACGAACTCGTCAATGCGCTCTACAGCGTGCAACCACGCGAACGGACCTGATGGACACCTCTGTGATCGACGTGAGCGTGTTCAACGACTTGCGCGATGCCGTCGGCAATGAGTTCGCCCGGGAACTGGTCGACACCTTCCTGGAAGAGGCCCCGGGCATGTTGCGCCAGCTTCGAGCGGCACTGGCCGGCTCGGACACCGTCGGCTATCGCCGAGCCGCCCACTCGTTGAAGTCCAATTGCAACACCTTCGGTGCGCTGACGCTGGCGCTCATGGCTCGCGACGCCGAACTCGACGGATTCTCCGGCGACGCCACGATCGACGACCGCGTGTTGGACACCATCGATGCGGCGTATGCCGTGGTCGCCGCCGAGTTGAAGCAGCTTGCAGGTGGCTGACACCGGCGCACGGCTGCTGGTCGTCGACGACAACAAGGTCAACCGACTCTTGTTGGCGCGCAGCCTGGAGACGCAAGGACACCGCGTCGAGCTGGCCGAGAACGGTCGGGTGGCGCTGGAGATGCGGCGCACCGGATCGTTCGACTTGATGTTGCTGGACATCGAGATGCCCGAGATGGACGGCTTCGAGGTGCTGGAAGTACTGAAGGCCGACAGTGCACTCAGCGACGTGGGGGTCATCGTCACGTCGGCGGTGGAAGGCCTCGACAGTGTGGTTCGCTGCATCGAACTGGGGGCCGAGGACTACCTCAGCAAGCCAGTCAACCCGGTGCTGCTGAAGGCCCGCATCAGCTCTGGTCTGGCCAAGAAACAACTGCGCGACCAGCAGCGGGCCATGGTCCGACGGTTCGCCACCTCCGAGGTCGCCGACGACATGCAGCAGTCCGGCTTTGCATTGGGTGGGCGTCATGTGCGCGCAACGGTCATGTTCTCCGACATTCGTGGGTTCACGTCGTTGGCCGAGGCGCAGACGCCGGCCGCGACCATCGAACTGCTGAACGACTACTACGCGCTCATGTTCGATGCCATCAGCAGCCACGGCGGTGTGGTCAATCAGATGGTCGGCGACGGATTGATGGCCATCTTCGGTGCGCCCCAGCCCTTGGCCGATCACAGTGCTGCAGCTGTTCGCGCCGCACTCGAGATGATCGAGATGGTCACGATGCTCAGTGCCGAGCGGGTGGCAGCCGGGCTGCGCGAGATCCGCATCGGCATCGGCATCGCCACGGGCGAGATGGTGGCGGGCTATGCCGGCACACAACACCGGGCTACCTACACCTGCATCGGCGACACGGTGAATCGCGCGGCTCGCCTCGAAGCGCACACCAAGGTGGCGCAGCGATGCATCCTGGTCGACGGTGCGGCGCGAGACGAGCTGGGCGACGAGTTCAACCTGACGGCCATGGGCGACCAGATGTTCAAGGGCAAGTCCGAGTCGGTACGGGTCTACGCGGCCGATACCTGAGCTGGACACGTCGCCGGCGTGATTCGCCAACACGGCGACATCCGATGGCCCACAGCCCGCGACGCGAAGTGAGCTTTACTCCCGAGCATCGTTGGGGCATGCAGTTGTAGGGTCGGCCTCCGCATGCCGGAGCCGTTGTTTTCTGCCCGCGCGCTCGTGAAGCGATTCGACGACTTCACGGCAGTGGATGGCATCGATGTCGAAGTCAACCGGGGTGAGTCGTTCGGCTTTCTGGGTCCGAACGGCGCCGGAAAGTCGTCGACCATGCGGATGATCGGCTGTGTCTCGCCGGTGACCGATGGTCAGTTGCGAGTCTTCGGGTTAGATCCTGCAACCCACGGCAAGCAGATCCGAGCGCGCATCGGCGTGGTGCCGCAGGCCGACCAGCTGGACGAGCAGTTGACGGTGCACGACAACCTCATCCTGTATGGCCGCTACTTCGATCTACCACGGCGCGTGTGCCGCCAGCGGGCCAAGGAACTGTTGGACTTCGTGCAGCTGACCGATCGTTCCGACAGCCAGATCGAGTCGTTGTCGGGCGGTATGAAGCGTCGCGTGACCATTGCCCGTTCGCTGATCAACGAACCCGAGCTGTTGCTGCTCGACGAGCCGACGACCGGTCTGGATCCGCAGGCCCGGCACGTGTTGTGGGACCGGCTGTATCGCTTGAAGCAGCGTGGGGTCACGCTGGTGCTGACCACTCACTACATGGACGAGGCCGAGCAGTTGTGTGATCGGTTGGTGGTGATGGATGGAGGCAAGATCGTCGCCGAGGGGTCGCCCCGCGGCTTGATCGAACAGCACTCGACACGAGAGGTGTTGGAGTTGCGCTACCCGGCGGGCACCAACGAGGCCCGCTCGTCCGAGGTGGCCGGCATCGGCGACCGTTCCGAACTGCTGCCCGACCGCGTGCTGATCTACGCCGACAACGGCGAGGCCGCGTTGGAGGCGGTGTATGCGCGTGGCAGCCATCCCGAGTCGGCGTTGGTCCGGCGCAGTTCGCTGGAGGACGTGTTCCTGCGCCTGACCGGACGAACGTTGGTCGACTGACATGGCTCGCACCACGATGCGCACCACGATGCGCACCTTCAGCACACCGCCTGCGGTGCGCATGTGGGAGAGCCAGTTCCTGCTGTACCGAACGATCTGGAAGTCGAACGTGATGGGTGCGTTCGTGCAGCCGCTGCTGTATCTGCTGGGCATGGGACTGGGCGTCGGATCGCTGGTCGATCGCGGCACCGACGCACCACAGCTTCTCGACGGCTTGACCTACTTCCAGTTCCTGGCGCCTGCCCTGATCGCGACCTCGGCGATGATGGTCACCACCACCGAGGCGATGTTCCCAGTGCATGCCGGCTTCAAGTGGATCCGCACGTATCACGCGGCGGCAGCGACACCGTTGACGCCGGGTCAGATCGCTGCGGGCATCGCCCTGTGGCAAGCGACCAAGGCGCTGATCACCGGTACGGGTGTTGCTGTGGCATTGCTGTTGTTCGATCAGACCCGAACCACCGGGCTGCCGTTGGCCGTGGTGTTCGCCGGCCTGACTGGCGCGGCGTTCGCAGCCCCGATCACAGCGTGGGCCGCGACCCGCCAGCAGGAGCGCTCGTTCCCGGCGATCAACCGCTTCGTGATCACGCCACTGTTCCTGTTCGGCGGCGCGTTCTATCCCATCGATCAGCTGCCTCCGTGGTTGCAGTGGGTCGCCAAGGCGACACCCATCTGGCACGGCGTGCAGTTGTGCCGCAACGCAGTCACTCATCGACTCCAGCTCGACAGCACCCTGGTTCACGTCGGCTATCTGTTGATGTTCGTCGTCGTCGGCTGGTTGTTCGCCCGTCGCACGTTCGCCGAACGGTTGTCGCTGTGAGCCGCATCGTCGACCTGCCGTTGCGCATCGTGCCGCCGCAGATCCTCGGCGCTCGGCGGCCGCAGCGGATGCTCGAGCGCCAGTGGATCGTGAATCGATCGGGCGGATGGGTGATCCTCCTGAGCGGGTTCTTCGAGCCGTTGTTCTACCTGCTGTCGATCCGAGTCGGCTTCGGCGCCCTCGTCGGTGACGTCACCGATGGCGGACGAACCGTTCCCTACGCCGAGTTCGTCGCACCTGCGCTGTTCGCCGCGTCGGCGATGAACGGGGCGATCTACGAGTCGACCAACATCTTCTTCAAGCTGAAGTACGACAAGGTCTACGACGCCGCGCTCGCGACCCCGTTGACATCAGGCGACGTGGCCCTGGGCGAGATGCTGTACGCAACCATTCGCGGCACGCTGTACTCGATCACCTTCCTGCTGACCATGGCCGTGCTGGGCATGACCCGGTCGTGGTGGGTGCTTTCGCTGGTCCCGTTGGCGGCCCTGATCTCGTTCGCCTTCAGCGCAGTTGCGACGGCCTTGGTCACCTACATGCGCACACACGCCGACTTCGAGTTCGTCCCGTCGATCATGTTGCCGATGTTCCTGTTCTCAGCGACCTTCTACCCATTGTCGGCATACGGCAAGTGGGGGTGGGTGGTGCAGCTGAGCCCGCTGTATCACGCCGTCACCGTGGCCCGTGGGGTCAACCTGGGCGACTGGTCATGGGCCTACGTCGCACATCTGGTCGTGCTGGTCGCGTTGGCGCTGATCGGCCTGACCGTCACGGCCAGACGAATCGACCACCTGCTCCTCAAGTGACGGGCGCAGTGCTGGCCTCGTCGGGCTGGGCGATACGCGCCCCTGTTCGTTCACCTTTTTCCGATTCGGACATGGCGGCCACGCGCGGCGTTCACCGTCGTGTTGCCAGACGCCGCTACACCGCGCGTTCGCCTGGTGCAAATCGGAATGAGGTGAACTGAACGGATGACCCTGGCCCCCGTGCGTCCAGGGCGAGAATCGACGGCATCGCACTGCGTCGACTCACCGTCGCGGTGTGAGGCGGACCGGCAGCGTTTCGATACCGACCACGAAGTTGCCGCGGCGCTGTGGCGCCGAAGGCGACGTGCGGGTTCGGATCGCGGGTGACGTCGAAGCGCTGCGGGTCGTCGAACACGGCCTCGTCACGATTGGCCGACGGGTACAGCAGCAGCATCCGGTCGCCCTCGTGGATCCGCTGACCGCACAGGTCGACCTCGCGGGTCGCGGTGCGGTTCATGTTCTTGACCGGCGTGGCCCAGCGCAACATCTCCTCGACCGCAGACGGGATCAGCGTGGTGTCATGGCGCAGCAGCGCGACTTGATCGGGGTGGCGCAACAGCGCGTCCACACCGGCAGAGATCACGTGCCGGGTGGTCTCGTCGCCGCCGACCAGCACCAGCATCGACTCGAACATCAGGTCGGTGTCGTTCAGCCGCTTGCCGTCGCGCTCGGCGTCGCACATCAGGCTGATCAGGTCGTCATTGCCCCGGCCGCGCACGGTGGCAGCGTGGCCGAGGATGTAGTCGTTCCACTCGGTGATCGCCTGGATCACTTGGTCGCGAGCCTCCTCGTCGCCCGCTGCGAACAGGTCGGACCAGTGCAGCAGCTGGGCGTGGTCGGATTCGGGCAGGCCCATCATCGTGCCGATCATGTACATCGGCAGGGGTGTGGCGATGTCGCGGACGATGTCGCACTCGCCCCGTTCGGCAACGGCGTCGATCAGCTCGCCGACCTTCTGGCGCAGGTACGGCTCGTGGTCCTTCACCCGTTGCACGGTGAATCCAGCCTTCACGATGCCCCGACGGAACGAGTGGTCGGGCGCGTCCATGTTGATCATGCTGGGCACCGAGCTGGTCGGTCGCGAGCCCTGACCCGAGCAGAACGTCTGCCAGTCCTTGGCGGCGATGCGCACCGCCTCGTGCGCGGCGAGTCCCCAAATGCCGGTGGCGTCGTCCCAGTAGACGGGCGCATTGCTGCGCATCCACGCGAAGCGCTCCTCTGGCTCGACGTAGAAGTCCGGTGACAGCAGGCGGATGTCGTCGCGCGTCGGGTGTCCGGCCGGGCCACGGCCGGCGCGGTCCAGCGTGACCTCGAAGGTCGGGATCTCGCTCATCGGCTCGTCGGTATCCGCGTCCATGTCTGCGGCTGCCGGGTCAGGCGATCAGCGCCGGAGCCAGTGCCCGCCATTCGTCGGCCGGCAGGGCCCGCGGATCGTCGGTCAGCACCTGGATGCACACGTGGTCGGCACCGGCATCGCGGTGCGCCTGCACGCGGGCGGCGATCGTTGCCTCGTCGCCCCACACCACCAGCGCATCCACCAGGCGGTCGCTGCCGCCGTCAGCCAGGTCGTCGTCGGTGAAGCCTTGGCGCTTCCAGTTGTTCGAATAGTTGGGCAGGCCCAGGTACGTCTTCAGGTGCAGGCGAGCGGTGGCGCGGGCGCTGGTCGGATCGGTGTCCAACACGACGCCCTGCTCGCTGGCGACCAGAGCGTCGGGCCCGATGCCTGCACGCGCCTGCGCGGTGAGCTCTGGGGTGACGAGGTACGGATGCGTTCCAGCCGTACGCGTTCGGGCCAGCTCCAGCATCTTCGGGCCCAGTGCCGCCAGCACGCGGTCGTCCTTGGCCAGCGGCACGTCGGCTGCGTCCAGGCCGTCGAGGTAGTCGGCCATGGTGGCCACGGGCTTCTGATAGGTGCCGGGCGAGTTGACGTGATCGATGAGCGGACGATGGCTGATGCCGATTCCGCACAGGAAGCGGGGTCCGTGCTCGGCCGTCAGCGCAGCGTGCTGGGCGGCCGTCTCGGCAGGAGTGTGCATCCAGACGTTGAGGATGCCCGTGGCGATGGTGGCCGTGGAGGTTGCGCCGAGCAGGTTGGCGAGCGGGCCGAACAAGTCGCCGCCCACATCGGGGATCCACAGGGCCGAGTAGCCCAGGCCCTCCAGTTCGGGTGCCAGTACAGCCACCTCGCTGGCGTCGCCATAGCGCAACATCGCGCTCCAGATTCCGGTTCCGCTGAGGGGTGAGATCATTGCGTCAGCGTGTCATACCAGCGGCCGTCAACGCCCAGCCGACGCTTCAGAGTTCGGCCGTACCGAATAGCGTGCGGCAATGCGCCTGACGCCCACCGAGCAGGACCGGCTGCTCATCTTCACGGCCGCCGAGCTCGCTCGCGCCAGGCGGGCGCGCGGCCTGTTGATGAACGTGCCAGAGGCCACCGCGATCATCGCCGACACGGTGTGCGAGGCCGCTCGCGACGGCGCACGTCTGACGGCCGCGGCTTCCGCAGGTGCATCGGTGCTGTCGATCGACGACGTGTTGCCTGGCGTGGCCGACATCGTGCGCGAAGTGAAGGTCGAGGCGGTGTTCGACGATGGCACGCGCATGGTGGTGGTGCGCGATCCGTTCGGCGCGCAGCCAGGCATGGGCGATGGCGCGCCTGGCGCCGTCATCACAGCGGCGCGCAACGCATCAGCACCGGCCGGCCTGATCCGACTGTCGGTGACCAACACCGGTGCTGTGCCGGTCAGCATCACGTCGCACTTCCATTTCTTCGAGGTGAACGCACGCCTCGACTTCGACCGCAGCGCGGCCTATGGCATGCGGCTGGCGATTCCCGCCGGCTCGTCGTTGCGGTTCGATCCGGGTGTCCAGGTCGAGGCACCACTGGTGCCGATCGGTGGTGCTCGGGTCGCCATCGGATTCGCCGGTCTGGTGGACGGACCGCTCGATGCACAGGGAGCTCGCGAAGCGGCGCTGGCGCGGGCTGCGGCGCAGGGCTACCTCGGGGCGGGCGCATGAGACACGAACACGACGGCGGTGCGGCGCCGCACAGCCATCTGCATCCCGACGAGATCCTGCCCGACGACTATGCAGCCATCCATGGCCCCACCGTGGGTGACCGGGTGCGGCTGGGCGACACCAACCTGGTCATCGAGATCGAGTACGACGCGCAGCAACGCGGCGACGAGTTCCTTGCCGGCTTCGGCAAGACTGCACGCGACGGTCTGCTGTTGAAGGCGGCAGCCGTGCGCGACACGTGCGATCTGGTCATCTCGAACGTGGTCATCATCGACGCGACTCGTCGTATCGGAAAGGTGTCGATCGGCATCCGCGAAGGGCGGATCTGCTCGGTCGGTCGCGCCG
>JANNFQ010000313.1:0-2648 GCA_031380045.1 Acidimicrobiaceae bacterium | reverse complement strand
ACGCGCGCCGACGGGGGCGTAGTCTGCAGTACAACACCGAAGTCCATCAGCCCTGTCCTTTCATCGATTTTGAGGGAAGCCGAGGTCGACGGACGACGTGCGCGGGTCTGGCCAGCGGCTGGTGACCACCTTGGTGCGAGTGAAGAAGTTGATGCCGTCGGGGCCGTACATGTGTTGATCGCCGAACAGCGACGACTTCCACCCACCGAAGCTGTAGTAGCTGACCGGAACCGGAATGGGCACGTTGATGCCGACCATGCCCACCTGCACGTCGAACTCGAACTGCCGCGCCACACCACCATCGCGAGTGAAGATGGCAGTGCCGTTGCCGTACTCGTTGTCGTTGATGAGCTGCAGCCCCTCGTCGTAGCTGTGGATGCGCGTGACCGTGAGCACCGGCCCGAAGATCTCGTCGTCGTACACCTTCATACCGGGCTTGGCGTTGTCGATCAGGCTGGGCTTCAGGAAGAACCCGCCAGCGGGTGCGTCGTCGCGGCCGTCGACCACCACCGTGGCACCTTCGGCCGCTGCGCCGCCCACATAGGCGGCCACCTTGTCGCGGTGCACGCCGGTGATCAGCGGACCCATCTCGTTGTCGTGCTCGCTGGCCGGGCCAACCTTGATGCTGGGGATGCGTTCCTGGATCTTGGTGACCAGCGCATCGGCCACCGAGTCGACCGCCAGCACGACCGAGATGGCCATGCACCGCTCGCCTGCAGAGCCGTACGCGGCGCTGACCGCGGCATCGGCGGCCATGTCCAGATCGGCGTCGGGCAACACCAGCATGTGGTTCTTGGCCCCGCCCAACGCCTGTACGCGCTTGCCGTTGCGGGTACCCGTCTCGTAGATGTAACGGGCGATGGGTGTCGATCCGACGAAGCTGACTGCGGCGATGTCGGGATGGTCCAGAATGCGGTCGACCGCAACCTTGTCGCCATTGACCACGTTGAAGCAGCCGTCGGGCAGACCTGCTTGCTTCAACAGTTCGGCCAGGAACATGGACGCCGACGGATCTTTCTCGGACGGCTTCAGCACGAACGTGTTGCCACACGCCAGCGCATTGGCGAACATCCACATGGGCACCATGGCCGGGAAGTTGAAGGGCGTGATGCCGGCGACGACTCCCAACGGCTGCTTGATGGAATACACGTCGACTCCCGTGGACGCTTGCTCGCTGTAGCCACCCTTCAACAGGTTGGGCACGCCGCACGCGAACTCGACGTTCTCGAGTCCACGGGCAACCTCGCCCAGCGCGTCGGACAGCACCTTGCCGTGCTCGGCCGACAGCAGCGATGCGATCTCTTTGCGGTTCGCCGAGATGAGTTCGCGCATGTGGAACATGACCTCGGCGCGACGCGACAGGTTGGTGGCCCGCCACGCCGGAAACGCAGCCTTGGCAACAGCCACAGCGTGATCGACGTCGGCGACCGACGCCAGATCGACGGTGGCGGCCTGCTCGCCCGTGGCCGGCTGCCACACCACGCCCGACCGAGATCCATCGGCGGCAAAGACCTTGCCATCGATCCAATGCGAAATGCGATTCATGGGATGCGCTCCTTCAAGACTGGGAGAGAGTGGCAAGACTGGGAGAGAGTGGCAGAACACAGAGGGCGGGGGCGCGGTGGCGCGTCACACCAGATATTGCGACAGGCCACGCTTGATGTACTGACCGTGACCTTTGCGGCCGACGTATTGGTCGTCGGCAATGACCACCGTGCCGCGAAACAGGACCGTGTCGACCTTGCCGTCGATCACCCATCCCTCCCACGCCGAGTGATCCATGTTCATGTGGTGCTTGTCGTTGATGCCGATCTTGGTCTTGGTGTTGGGATCCCACACCACCACGTCGGCATCGCTGCCGGGCGCGATGACGCCCTTCATCGGATACATGCCGAACATGCGTGCAGGGGTGGTGCTGCAGGTCTCGACCCACCGGTCCAGCGACAGTTCGCCGGCGATGACACCCTGATAGATCAGCTCCATGCGGTGCTCGACGCCGCCGATGCCGTTGGGGATGGCCGAGAAGTTGCCGATGCCCAGCTCTTTCTGGTCCTTCATGCAGAACGGGCAGTGATCGGTGCTGACGACTGCGAGCTCGTTCATGCGCAGGCCCTTCCACAGGTCGCCCTGATGGCCGTGGCCCATCTGCCCGATGTAGTCGGGGTCGTGATCCTTCGACCTCACCGGCGTGCTGCACACCCACTTGGCACCCTCGAACCCCGGCTTGCCCAGTGTCTCTTCCAGCGTCAGCCACAGGTACTGCGGGCAGGTCTCGGCGAACACGTTGCGACCGTGGTGACGCGCTGCGGCCACTTCGTTCAGCGCATCACCGGCTGACATGTGCACGATGTACAGCGGCACGTTGCCGGCCACGTGGCTCAGCACGATGGCCCGGTGCGTGGCCTCGGCCTCGAGCGGCGATGGCCGGGTGTAGCTGTGGTACTTCGGGTCGGTCTCACCGCGGGCCAATGCCTGCTGGACCAACACATCGATGGCGATGCCATTCTCGGCGTGCATCATGATGACCGCGCCACATTCGGCGGCGGTCTGCATGGCCTTCAGGATCTGGCCGTCGTCGCTGTAGAACACGCCGGGGTAGGCCATGAACAGCTTGAAGCTGGTGATGCCTTCGTGTTCGGTGAGGTATT
>JANNFQ010000304.1:0-9862 GCA_031380045.1 Acidimicrobiaceae bacterium | reverse complement strand
GGTGGCTGACGTCGAGCGAGCGCTGACGGCACAGCTGGCGATCAGCGCGCGCTTGGCCGAGCGCGCTCGCACCTATCGTCGCCGGCACCGCAGCTCGGCGACCAAGCCGATCACGGCGATCGTGTTCGACCATCGCGCCAGTCACAACGCCACGGTCATCGAGGTGCGCGCCCCCGACACGCTGGGCCTGCTGCATCGCCTGACCAATGCGCTTGCCGAGCTGGGGCTGGATGTGCGTCACGCGACCGTGCAGACGTTGGGACAACAGGCCATCGACACGTTCTACGTGCGCACCCATGGCGGCTCGAAACTGCTGGAGGAACGTCACCGTGCCGAAGTCGAACGCGCGCTGATGCATGCCGTAGGGTCGGCCACGTGACCGACGCCTCGCCGCCCGACTTCACACGAGACCTGGTGCGGTGGAGCGAGACCCTCTCGGCAATCGCCCGTACCGGCTTGGGCTTCACCGAGAGCCTGTACGAGCGCGAACGATTTGAAGAGGTGCTGCATGTGGCAGCCGATATCAAGGGTGCGGCCGACGAGGCGTTGGAGGTGCGACGCGAGCAGGACCACTTCGTGCAGGAGTGGCTGGAATCGGTCGGCGAGGGTGTGCCCGGATACGTGACACCCAAGGTGGCGATCGGTGCAGTCGTCGGCAACGAACAGGGCGAGATGCTGCTGGTGAAGCGGCCCGACAGCGGGATCTGGTTGTACCCCACGGGCTGGGCCGATGTCGGCTACTCGCCGGCAGAGGTCGCTGTGAAGGAAGTTCTGGAAGAGACGGGCATCGAATGCGAGCCGGTGCAACTGCTGTCGGTCGTCGATGGCCAGCGGATGGGTTTCACACGCTTCGGCATGTACATGTTGCTGTTCCACTGCCGTGCGGTGGGCGGCTCGCTGCAAGGGCACCCGCTCGAAACTGCCGGCGTGGGTTGGTTCGCTCGCGATGCGTTGCCGCCAGCCACAGCCGGGGCGTCGTGGTGGGGGCCGACGGCGTTTGCAGCCATCGACGGTCAGCAGTTGGTAGCAGCGTTCGACCCGGTTCGCCAACCCATCTGGCGTGGTCAGCCGTCGGGCTGATCGCGAAGGAACCGCTCGACCTCGGCCATCAGCTCGTCGCTGTTCAGTGACTCGACATCAATGGGCGCCAGGTCATCGGCCAGCTCGCCGCCGATGGCCTCGTCGTCGTCGTCATCCTCGTCCTCGTCCTCGTCCTCGTCCAGGTTCATCGTCTCGAGACGGGCGACGTAGCCAACCAGATCGTCGTCGTCGTTCACCAGCGCACTGACCCGACCTTCGTAGTCGATGGCCTCTTGGCCCAGCCGGCCGACGGGGGTGGGGGTGCCCAGCAGCCCGCACGTGCGCGTGACCAATGCCAACGATGCCTTGGGTGAGGGAACCTGCGATGCGTACGCGGGCACGGCCGCCCACAACGACGCAGACGACACGTCGGCGGTCTGGCACGCGTCGTGCAACACGCCGACGATGCCGGTGGGCCCTTCGTAGCGGCTGCGTTGCAGATCGAATCGGGTGATCAGATCGGGGTCGGTGGCAGTGCCGATCAATTGCACCGGCTTCGAGTGCGGCACGTCGGCCAGCAGTGCGCCGAGTGTCAGCACCATGCCGGCGCCGTGGTGCTGGGCGATGCCGACGAGCTGTTGCGAGAACGACCGCCAGCGCAGCGCAGGCTCGGGGCCGAGCACCAAGATGACATCACCTCCAGGCGTGGACGCACTCCACACCCCGACGGTCGGCCACACGATGGATCGGGTGCGACCGTCGACCAGGCGTACGTGCGGGCGAACGGTGGCAAAGTCGGTGAACTCTTCGGGATCGATCTCGGCCAGCACCTGCGCGCCCCAACCTTCGATGAGATGTCGCACGGCATTGGACGCGGCGTCGCCCGCGTCGTTCCATCCGGTGAAGGCCGCGACCATGGTGGGTCGCTGCAACTTCGGCTGGGCCAGCCAGCGGACATGCTCCATGGGGTCACGTTATCTACCCTGCGCCCGCCGACGACGCCGCGTTCGCAGCTGCCCAGCGATGCGTTACAGCTGCGGAACGACCGTGTAATGCTGGCCGCCACCGGCCGCCAGCACGTCGTCCAGCCAGTTACCGGCGTAGACGTCGTTCGGTCCCTGCATCAGGTCGTTCTCGGTGGCGTCCTCTGGTGTGGTGACCAGCGTCCACGCCTGTCGCTTGTAGGTCCAGTTGGCGGGATACAGCCGGTGCGCCTCGCGCCACCACGGCACGGCAGCATCGGGTGAGACGGTGCGGCGCAGGTACTCGCCCAACTCGAAACATGCCGCGGCGCGCGCCTCGTCGGCGCCCCTCGGCTGCGACCGGGCAATGACCTCGTCGCTGGACAGGGCGTAGCGCGATTCGGCTCCGTGATGCACCCAATCGACGATCGCGGCGCGGTAGCCCTCGGCGTCGTCGGGAATCTTCTTCACCTCTCGGAACATCTGATCGATGCGCGGCGGCAGGCCCTCGGGAATCTCCATGTCGCGCAATGGGCTGGGCTCGACCGATGCACCCTCGGCCGGTCGCACGATGTTGCCGTCCTCGTCGATCCACACTGCCATCGGGATGTTGACGAAACCGAACAGGTCGCCGGTGATGTGCGTGGTGTCGATGAGGCTGGGATGCGTTGGCGACGCGGCGTCGATCCACTGATACGTGTGCTGGGGCTCGATGTCCAAGGCGACCGTCACCACGGTCAGGCCGAGGGGTTCCAGTTCTGCATGAAGCGCCTGCCACCCGGGCAGGCTGTTGCGACAGCCTCAATAACTGGACCAGGCAACCAGCAACACCTTTCGGCCGTGCAGGCTGCTGAGCCTGAACGGTTTCCCGTCGCGCGTGACCAGTTCGGGGTCGGCCGCAACGGCGGTGCTGAGGGCGCGACCGGTGGCCGTGGCTGGGCCGATCGCGGTGACGTCATGCACGGTATCGCGAACGATGGGCATGCCCAAACGGCTGGCCGCGATCTGGATGTCAAGCGTGCCGTCGGCGCGCAGTGCGCCCGGTGCAGGAACGCACACCTCGCCACGGCACAACCCTTGTGGCTTGGGATCCCATCCGGTGCGCTGGGCGAAGTGCGCTGGATCGACGCGATCGAGTTCGTGGAGGATCATGAGTCGACCCTAGTGCGAGTACCGATCGAGCTGCTCATGGCTTGGCCGCAGATGCAAGGTCGTGCGGCCCGGACGACAGATATCCGAAGCCATCGCGGATCGTGGCGCCCCAGGGCTCCATCAACGTGAACAGCTCGTCGATGTCATCGCCCAGAGCTTCGATCGCGGGCGTCATCTGCACATCGGTGTGCACCTCGATGTCCTCGCGCAACGCTTGGCCGGCCTCGGTCATGCCAACGTCGTCGAGCAGACCGCGCGACTTCAGACGATCGTGCGCCGCGTCGAACTGCGCATCGGTCCACGCACGGGTGCGGCTGTAGCTGCGCATCGGCAGGCCCCAGTACAGCTCGCTCATCAGGCTGATCTCGGTGGCGTCCAACCCGGCCGAGACCCATGCGGCGATGTGCGAGTCGCCACGGAACTCGCGCAGCATGTCGCCCTTTCGCCACATGGCCCCCAGCGGTGTGCTGGGCATTGCCAACGAGCGTTGGCCCGAGTACAGGGCGCGACCTTCGGGTCGCAATGGAGCAATCGCGCGATTCAACAGTTCGTTCACACGGGCCAACCCAACTGGCTCGGCACCCAGCAGGCGCAGCAGTTGCGCAATGGCCCCGTTGTCGCGAGCGGCGCAGATGGTTGCCGCATCGGTCAGCGTCCACCCATGGGTCACGAAGGGAACGACCACTTCAGGGTTGAACACACCGAAGGCCGCGGCGACCAGTTCTCCCGGTACCTGGCCCATGACCGAACCGCGGCTGGTGAAGTACGCAGGCCCGTCGGGCAACGCCACGCCGTTGGCATCGCCGCGACTGGGGTCGAATCCCAGGGCGACGTAGTTGGCGTGGCACTCGGGCGAGAAGTACACCTGGCCTGTGACCGGTTCCAGCACCGATCCCAGCTTCCGGGCAAGCCGTGACAGCGTGGTCTGATCCATGGGCGGCACGATACGTCTGCGGTGTCGCCCGCCTTCGACCGGAGACGACGACGTATGGTGATCGGCCATGAGTGCCGTCATCGAAGTGGTGTCCGAGGCGTCGGACGAAGTCCGTGAAGCGCTACAACGTCTGCTGCCACAGCTGTCGTCGTCGCCGCCACCCACCGCCGAGCAGTTGCACGAGCTGGTGACGAATCCCGACTCTGTGCTGTTCGTCGCCCGTCTCGACGGCGTCATCGTGGGCAGCCTGACGCTGGTGCAGTACCGCATTCCCACCGGACTGAAGGCGTGGATCGAGGATGTGGTGGTCGACCAAACGGCTCGCGGGCACGGCATCGGCGAACTGTTGAACCACGCCGCTCTCGACGAAGCACAACGCCGAGGCCACAAGGGTGTCAGCCTGACCAGCCGGCCGTCGCGTGAAGCCGCCAATCGGCTGTATCAGCGTCTCGGTTTCACGCTTCGCCAGACCAACGTCTACCGCTACGACTTCTGACCCCGTGGGTGGCGCGCGGCCTACAGCTCAGCCGGGGCCAGAACTCAGCCGGGGAAGGCCTGTTCGAACGAAGCTCGTAGCTCGTCGGTTGCCGGGCCGGTGTAGCCGCAGTAGGACACGTTGCCCTCGGCACTGGCCGAGATCAGGTACTGCCCGCCGGCCTCGAAGGCGATGCCACCGATCAGCGCTTCCATGCCCTCGGGGGCGTTGACGACAACGCTCTCCGCGTCGGAGCCTGTGCTGTCGTGGTACCAGCGGTCGATGTCCAGGGTGACGGTTGGCCCGTCGACCGCAGTCACGGTCGCTTCGAACGCGGTCGGCATGTCGGCGAGGATGTCCACCGAGAACTGCATGCAACTGGCCATGGTGTCGCCGCCAGCCGCCAACTCCAGCGGCGCTGCGGTGGCGGGGGTGCTGCCGCCGCCCAACGCTGCGACGCCGATCGCGGCGGCGATGGCTGCGGTCGCAACGCCGGCCAATGCGGCGGGTCGGCGCCAGCGACGGGGCGGGGGAGCTGGTGTGGCGTTGTCGGCGTGGCCGGTGGTGGGCGATGAGGTGGTGGTCATGATGTGCTCCATCAGTTGTTGAGTGATTGGTTCGATGGCCACACGGTGTGCCGGGTCGGCGGCGGCGAGTCTGGCTCGAATGTCGTCGTCGGCAGTTGGGTCTTGCTCGTTCATCGAGGCGTCTCCTGTGTGCGTCCGTCGTCTTTGTGTCCGGCAGGGGCGGCAATGTGACAGGCGGTGTCCGTGGCGCCGCCGAGATGAGCGACCAATCGCTGGCGGGCACGACGCAACCTCACTGAGATCGTGTTGACGTTGGCGTCCAGGGCGACGGCGATCTCGGTGACCGACAACTGCTCCCACGCCCACAGCGTGAGGAGTTCGCGGTCGTCGGCCGACAGCTGGGCCAGCGCCAAGTGCAGCGCCGGGTCGGTGTCGTCGATGGTCGACGCGGGGTCGGGGGCTCGGGTCATCGTGGCGTCATTGCGACCGGTGATCCGTTCGATGAGGTTGCGGCGCCGAGCGTGACCACGACGGTGGTTTGCCAGACAACGCCGTGCGATCGAGTAGCACCATGGAATCTCGACACCGGCGGGAGTGTCATCGAGGCGTCGCCACATGACGGTGAGAGTTTCTGCGGCGATGTCATCGACGTCGTCTGGGTCGGCTCGCCGGCGGAGGTAGCGCTGCAGCGGTTCCCACACATCGGTGGCAATGGTGGTGAACCTGGCAGCGTTGGCCCCATCGGGCGCGACGTCCAGGGTTGGTGGTCGGCTCATCGAATGTTCGACGTCGGGCCAACTCGGCCGGTTCCCTGCCGGCTTCCCGCTGCGCGTCAGGTGGCGGCGCGGCGCAGGTCTTCTGCAGCTTGACGAACCTGCCAGTCGCGATCGACCAGCGCTTGCTCGATGGTCGCTTCCACCTGGTCCCCCTCGAACGGCGCCAGCGCCAACACAGCGCGCCGACGCACCGCCGGCTGATCGCTGCAACCGGCGATGATGGCCGGCAGACCGCGCACGTCGCCGATGGCCCCCAATGCCGCGACGGCCGCTTCGCGGACCAGTGCCACGTCGCTGCTGCCGGCAAGACTGATCAGCCGTTACAGGATCTGATCCGACACCACCACGTGATCACCGCACGCCCACGCGGCAAGCTCGACGACGATCGGATCGGTGTCGTCCAGTGCCGACAACAGATCGATCGAGGGCCGACGCGCGATCAGCTCGACAGCGCGACGGCGAACCGGTGCGGCATGATCGCCCAACGCTACGACCAAGTCGTCGTCCGTCAAATGACCCAGCCGGTCCAGCGCGCCCAGCGCCAGTTCGCGCACGGCGTCGTCGGTGTCGGTCATGGCTGCTCGCGCGATCGCGACGTCGTGATCGCCGCCACCATGGCCCGCCTCGACCACTGCCCGCCATCGATCGTTCATTGCCGTTCGGCCCGTGGTGCGGCGCGGCTCAGCGTCGCAGCATGTCGGTGAGGGTGACCACCGAGTACGCGATGGCGGCCGAGATGAACGTGGCCAGTACTGCGCCGGTGATCATGGCAATCCCGCCGCTGGCCAGGACGGCCCACACCCGCCGCCAGACCGGTGTGCGCACGTGCACTTCGGTGTCGGTCTCGGTGATCTCGATCGGTGCCCGCTGGCGTGACCGACGGCCGGCGCGTGCGGAAGCGGCCGTCGCTCTGGCAGGCTTTCGCCATCCGGCGGCGATCAATGCGACGATGGCGAGACCGGCAATCCAGGCCGAGGCAGTAGTGAGCTCAGTGATCGACACGCAATTCGACATCGTACCGACCCCCGCCGCAGCTGTCCGCGCGCCACGCGCGGTGCATCGTTGGTGGGCGATCCCGATGGTGGTCGTCGCATTCGTGGCGCTGTTGGGCCTGCTTGCCCTCAGCGTGTTGCCGGCCACCCTGCGCGCCCGAACTCCCGATGGCCAAGACGCGCAGTTCGCGCTGGTGCCATCCGACGCCGAACCGGTGTCAGACCGATTGGCCTTCGACGCCGTCCAGCGATATCCAGCCGATGGGTCCATCTTGTTCGTCACCGTGCGCGAGCCCGAGATCACCATGCTGGACTGGTTGGTGGGCGACGACCTGGGCGAGGTGCGCCTACTCAGCTACACCGATAAGTTCGGCGACCAGACCCCCGATCAGCAACGCCAGTTCAGCGTCGAGATGATGCGATCGGCGAAAGAGACCGCCGAATACGTGGCGCTCAGCCAACTTGGCTATCCGGCCGAGATCATCCCCGGCGATGTCATCGTCGCCTCGTTGATCGACGGTGCGCCGGCCAACGACGTGCTCGATCCGGGCGACACCCTGCTGTCGGCCGACGGGGTCCAGCTGCACACCATCGACGACCTCGGTCCGATACTCCAGAAGCACCAGCCTGGCGATGTCATCCAGGTGGAGTACGACCGGCCCAGCGGGGGCAAGGGCAGCGGCGATGTCGAGCTGATCGAATCGGGCGACGGCACCAACCGCACCATCATCGGCTTCCAGCCTTTCGACACTGCCAGCGCCGAACTGCCTTTCGAGGTCGACATCGATAGCGGCGCCATCGGCGGACCATCGGCCGGGCTGGCATTCACGCTGACGCTCATCGACGAGCTGACCCCTGGCGAACTGACCGGCGACCGCGAGGTGGCGGTGACTGGTGCCATCAACATCGACGGCAGCGTGGGCGCCATCGGCGGTCTGGCGTCGAAGACCTCGGCAGTCAAGCAGCGCGGGGCCACGATCTTCATCGTGCCCTCTGCCCAGGGCGAAGAAGACATCGCCAATGCTCGAGCTGTGGCCGGTGATGATCTGACCATCATTCCGGTCGACAACGTCACCCAGGCGCTGCAAGCGCTGGCGAAGTACGGCGGCAACGGGCTGGACCTGGGCACGCCGGGCAAGCAGTACCAGCCGGCCGAGTAACGCCGACGCGGGCAGCATGCCACCACTTGACGGGGTCCCCGACCTACGCTTTGCGCCTGATGGCCATCTCGTTCACGCGTCCGGACCCGTCGTCGCCCACTTCGGTCGCGTCGGCGTCGTTTCCCACATCCCGAAGAGGCTTCGAGCAGGCCGACGTGCGCGAGTTCTTGCGCATGGTGGCTGCCGAACTGGCCCGGCTGCAAGAGCGCGAGCGGTTCCTCGAGCGCGAGCTGCGCACATCGCAGCGCAGCACGTCGCCCTCGTCGATCGCCCTCGACGAAGAGCTCGTCACCAAGATGCTGGGCGAAGAGGCTGCGCGCATCCTGCAGACCTCTCGCGAGGCAGGCACGCAGATCAAGATCCGGGCCGAAGAGGGTGCGTCACGCCTGCTGCGTGAAGCCACCGACGAGGCGCAGCGTCTTCGTGAAGAGGCCGAGGTCGAGGCCGCCCGTCGTCGCCAGGACGCCACCGCCGACGCCGAGTCCGAGCTCGAGATGGCCAAGCAGCAGGGCCGCGAGATGGTCAACGAGGCTCGCGCCTACCGCGAGCGTGTGCTGAACGAACTGGCCCGTCGTCGCGAACTGGCTCGCCAGCAGATCGAACAACTGGTGCACGGTCGTGACCGGTTGCTGCAGGCGTTCGAGCGTTCGCGACTGGTCGCGGTCGATGTCATGGCCGAGCTCACTCCGCTGGGCGAGCCCAACGAGTACGTCGATCTGTCACCCACCACGGGTCCAGTGCCCTTGATGGTGAAGAACATGCCCCGCCCCGGCTCAGCGGCCGATCTGGCTCGGCAGCAGGCCGAAGCCGATCTGGCCGCGGCTGCCGCTGCCCAGGCCGCCGACCACGACGACGACGCCACCACAGTGCTGACCTTGGTCGAGACCACCGAGGTCATCGAGGTCATCGAATTCGAGGTCATCGAGCCAGTCGCCATCTTCGATCACGCCAACGACGATGACGACGACGACGACGACGACGGCGACGATGACGATGACGTTGACCTCGACGATGACGATGACGGCGATGGTCAGCCCGATACCCGCGCCGATGCGGTCGTGAAGCTCGATATCTCGCGCTCCGACGACGCCGACCAGGCCGACGATCCCGACCGCGAACCAGCGCAAGTAGTCGCACTCTTCGACATCGATCGCAGCAACGACGATCAGTCGGTCAGCGATGACACCACTGAAGCACCGGCCGACGACGCTGACACCGTTCCCGACGACGAGTCCGACGACCCCATGGTCATTCGAGCATCGGCCGACGATCTGTTCGCGCGGTTGCGCGCAGCCCGCGCCCAAGGTGTCGCCGAACGCGCCAGAGAGGCCGAAGCCGCGCCTGCAGCTGGTTCTCCATTGGCCGTTGCGCTCGAAGCCGTGGCAGCGTTGTTCGAGACCGCGCCGGTTGCTGCGGGTCCCACTGAGGATTCCGTGTTCCTAGCCACCGCCGATGCGCCTGCAGTTCCGGTGGTGGTCGACGACACTCCGTTCGCTCGCCGTGACGAAGCACTGACGCCGCTCATCGTCGCCGCCGCGCGCAAGTTGAAGCGGGTTCTCGCCGACGAGCAGAACGACGTGCTGCACGCTTTGCGTGGCAAGAACCCGGTGCGAACGATCGAAGGAATGGTCGCCACCGAAGCCGAGCAGGTGGCCCGCTACGCCACCGCAGTCAGCGCCGAGATGTCGGCAGCCGCTGTTGCCGGTGCCGTGTCGATGGGCATGCGCGCCTCGGCCGCGCAGCGCGAAGTCAAGAAGGCGAATGCCACTGCGTCGGCCGGTCAGATGCTGGCGAGCGAGCTGATCGTGCCGCTGCGCGCCCGGCTCCAGCGGTGCATCGCCGACACCGAGGGCGACCCCTCCGA
>JANNFQ010000287.1:0-6407 GCA_031380045.1 Acidimicrobiaceae bacterium | reverse complement strand
CCGGAGGTCGTTCGGGTAGTCCCTGACCGTCGCCTTGCGGAAACGTTGGGACACCATCCATGGCGTGTTCTGCACCATGATCGCAACCGTCGAGGAGAAGCCGTGCTGCAGCTTCGAGAAGCCGGCACCCATCCAGATCACCACGATGGCGATCTTGGCGCCGATGATCATGTCGTGGAAGTTGTGGAACAGCCCGAAGTACATCAGCGTCGGGATGTACTGCTCGGAGCGGGCCGACAGGAACACGATCTTGTCGCGCAGGCCCATCAACACGATGAGGCCGCAGTAGGTGACAAGCGCCCAGCGGGGCATGACCCCGGCCGAACCGTCGGGTAGCCCGGCGACTTGATGCCCTGACAGGAACAACATCATGATCAGCCAGAACACGATCAGCTTGTACAGGCCGGTGTCCCACGGCGTCCGCCGGGTGCCCTTGGTGAGCGGAACGTGGTTGGGGTACGGCGGTACGCGCAGCGTGTCGTTCTGCCACCAGTACAGGATGCCGCCGATCGGCGGATCGAAGTGGAACGCCATCGGGCCACACGTGGCCGCCAGGCCCATGACCTCCAGCAAGATCGTCCAGATCATGAGCTTCTGGTACAGGATCGGTTCGTCCCACCAGCCGGCGATGTTGTCGAACTCCAGCCCGCGGGTGAACGCGCCGGCGACGATCAGACCGAACAGCGCGTAGAAGAAGATCTTCCACACGTAGAACATGACCGTCTGCTTGGGTGTGCCGAAGCCGTGCTGCACCCAGTGGAGTTGCAGCATCTTCATGCGTGGGAAGAACGGCATCTTGGCGAAGTCGTCGAGGTCGACGGGTGGCAGTTCCGCGGTGCGGTAACCCATGGTCAGCTACTTCCTTCTGGTCTGCTGGGATTGCTCGCGCCGCTTCTGCTCGACGTCGAAGTAGTACTCATCATCTTCTTCCCTCCTGGTGGAGACGATCTGTCCCGTGAGACGGTTCAACTCGCGTTCGCGAACTCGTTGACGCCGCCACGCTTTCTTCTTCTGCTTTCGGCGACGCCGCTCGAGGTGGTCCTCCTCGGTCTCGGACGTGCCCCGCATGTAGGCATTCTCGATCTCGTCCAGGCGTTGTATCGCCTCGTCGGCCGGCAGTTCCAGCAGGATCTGGCCCCGCGCCATCAGGTACATGCGATCGGCGTACTTCAACGCCTTGCGGGCGTGCTGCTCGACGATCAACGCGCCCATGCCCTGCTGGTCGGCCGCTGTGCGCACCGCACCCAACAGACGGTCGACGATCATGGGCGCCAACCCGAGGGACAGTTCATCGGCCAGCAAGATGGACGGCTTGCGGCTGAGGGCGCGAGCAAGGGCGAGCATCTGTTGCTCGCCGCCCGACAGCATGCCGCCACGCACCGACAGGCGCGGTTCCAGCTCGGGGAACAACGCCAGCGCGGCCTCGACCGAGCCGCCACCGATGCGCAGGTTGTCGCGGGCCGACATCTTGGTGAACACCAGCCGTTCCTCGGTGACCAGGCCGATGCCACCATCGCGGACCCGTTGGTGCATGGGCGTGAAGGTGGGCACGTTGTTGAACATGACCAGACCATCGACCGGCATCAGCTCGCCTGCGATGGTCAGCAACGTGGTCGACTTGCCGGCGCCATTCGGCCCCAGCAGGCAGACGACCTCACCGGGATGCACCGTCAGGTTGACCGCCCGAACCACCTCCCGATCCAGATAGCCGGCTTTCAGGTTGCGCGTCTCCAGCAGCGGTCGCATCACGCACTACCCGAAACAGAAGCGGACGCCGAAGCCGAAGCCGGGGCGGGATGGCCGTCAGCGCTGGCGTGGGGTCGAGCATCGGGTTGGGCATCGGATTGCGCATCGGTCTCGACGCCCAGGTAGGCGGCGATGACCGCTGGGTCTGAGCTGACCTGTTCGGGCGGTCCCGACGCGATCAGCGTGCCGAAGTCGAGCACCACGACCTGGTCGCAGACCCCCATCACGAAGTTCATATCGTGCTCGACCACCAGGATTGCCATGCCCCAGTCGTCGGCCAGGCGACGGACCACCCGCGCCAGCTCCATGCTTTCGGTCGAGCTGAGGCCCGCGGCCGGTTCGTCCAGCAGCAGCACGCTGGGATGCATGGCCACCGCACGGGCGATGGCCAGCAGCCGGCGCTTGCCGTACGACAGATCCTTCACGTCGCGGTGCAGATCTTGATCGAGCTGGAACTCCATCACGGCCCGCACCACTTCGGGCGGGAACGGCGGGTTGATCGGCCACACCAGGTCGAGCATGTACGACCGCAGATCCTGCGGATCGGCGGCCACACTGAGGTTCTCGAACACGGTCGAGTCCTCGAACAACTCCAGTGACTGGAACGACCGAGTCATCCCGGCCCTGGCGCGCCTGACCGCAGGCGACTTCGACAGGTCGAGGTCGTCGACCAGCACTCGGCCTTCGGCCGCGGTGAATCCGCTGATCGCGTCGATCAGCGACGTCTTGCCGGCGCCGTTCGGCCCGATCAGGCCGGTGACCGTGCCCGGTTGCAGCCGGAAGCTGACGTCGTTGACGGCGACCACCGCCCCGTATCGCACCGTGAGACCTTCGATCGTCAAGGTCCGCGGCGACACCCGCGCGTGCTGATCAGTGGCGGCGGCGATGTCGGCGACATCGGCGAGTTCGATGGTGTACGGCCGACCCCACTTACGGGCCTTCTTGGCCAGTCGGAACATCTTGACCCACTCGGCGGCCACGCCGTCTTGGTAGCCCAACACGGTCAGCAGGATCGCAACGCCACTGATCAGTTGCGTCCACCGACCGACGCCGCCCCACGTGGACTCGAGGATCTCCTGGTTCAGCCCCGCAGTGGCCATGGCCGAACCGACGAACGCGCCCAGCATGTGGCCGACGCCGCCGACCAGCGCCAGGCCGACGTAGGTGATCGACGTGAAGTTCGAGAACGACGAGTAGCTGATCGAGCTGAGCCTGAACGCCAGCACGATGCCGCCCAACGCGGCGATGGCCGACGCGAGTGAGAAGGCAAAGAGCTTGGCCACCATGACATCGATGCCCAATGCCGCCGCGGCGCGTTCGTTGGTTCGCACCGCGATCAGTCGTCGCCCACTGCGGCCGCGTCGCACGTTGGCGACCACCCAGACCGCCAGCATCGCCATGACCAGCACGAAGATGCCGTATCGAGCCGGGTGGTTGATGGAGCCGATGTCGTAGCCGAACACGTCGGGGTTGCCCACCTGGGTGCCCTGCACGCCACCGGTGTAGCTGCGGTTCTTGAAGATCATCAGCTCGATGGTGGTTCCCAGGCCGAGCGTGACGATCGCCAAGTTGATCCCGCGCGTACGCACCGCTGGCAGACCGAAGATGATGCCGAGCGGCACCGCCGCGGCGACGCCGGCCATCAGACCCAAGAGGAACGGGATGTCGAACACCGCCACCAGTCGTCCGGCGACATACGCGCCGAAGCCGGCAATCGAGTACTGCGCGAGCGACAGCTGCCCGGCGTAACCCGTCAGCACCACGATCGACAGCAGGACGATCGCGACTCCCAGCGACACGGTGGTGGCGTCGATCCACTTCGGCTGCTTGGTCAGCATCAAGAACACGACGGCGCCACAACCGAACAGCGTCCAGTCCCACGACATCCGACCGTTGCCGATCATCGGCAGCCGCTGCAGGTAGTAGTCACGCAGTGGCAGCGACCGCCCGCGGAACACCAGGACCACGATGATCACGAGGAACGGAAGTGACGGTCCCAGGCCCTCCTGATTGGCGAACCGGCCGACCAACGCCTGGCCGATGCCGAGCGCGAACCCGGCTGCCGTGGCGATGGGAAACGACCTGAAGTCGCCGACCAACGCAGCGGCAAGCGCGGCCAGGATCAGCGCCGTCATCGCAGTGACCTGCAGCGTGATGATGGGAACCACCAAGATGCCGGCGACGGCCGCGATGCCCGAGCCCAACGCCCAGTTCAACAATGCGATCCGGTTCGGAGACAGCCCGATGGCGGCCGCCGAACGTTCGCTCTCGGAGACTGCTTCTGTGGCCAGACCGAACTGGCTCGTTCGGTACAGCATCCACAGACCGAATGCCGACGCGCTGGCGATGCCCAGCAGGATCAATCGATCCACCGTGATGCCGACGTCGCCCCACAGCGTGACCCTGTCGGTGGGCAGCCAGCTGTCTACCTGACGGGCGTTCGACCCGTACCGGATCACGACGCCCGCCTGGATCGTGACCAGCACACCCAATGTGGCGATGACCCGGACCAGCGAACTGGCCCGGCGCAACGGTCGCATGATGACCCAGTGGGTCAGCGCGCCGAGAAAGGCCGACCAGGCAACGCCCGCTGCCGCCGCCGCCAAGAACGGCCAGCCGTGCTGTTGCTGCAACTCCCACTGCATGAAGACACCAGCGATGGCCGTAGCGCCGAGGGAGAAGTTCAACACGCCGGTGCCGCGGTAGATCACGATGAGACCCTGTGATGCGAATGCGTACAACGCGCCGACGCCCAAGCCCAGCAACGCGAATCTGATGACCTCGTTCATCGTCCCCCTGTGCCCGATCCCACTCTGCGTAGCGAAACATCAGAGCGGTCGACGCAGTTCGGATCGTACAACGTCGCACGCCGGACACCGAACCGGACGGTCCGGCCAGTGAGTTCCAACCATCGGCGTCGGGAACATCCGATGTATTGTGCAACTCGTCGGTGCGCGTGAGGCGCCCGCCAAACTGCAACTGGGGGAACAAGATGTCCACTACGGGTGAACCGCGTTCGATTCGAAACCGGCGTTCGTTGCGCCACAAGCTGGCGGCGATCGCCGTGCTCGGCTTGGTCGCCGCTGCGTGTGGCAGCGATGACAACACCGCAGCCACCGATCCAAGCACCGCAGCAAGCGCCGAGGTGACCGCTGCATCCACGGCCGAGACAACCGCCGAGACCACCGCTGATTCCACGGCAGACACCACCGCTGATTCCACGGCAGACAGCACGGCAGACACAGCGGCTACCGAGCCGAGCGGCGATCCGATCAAGGTCATGACCGTGACCACGCTGAACGCCGCCGGACCTACGTACCAGAACATCGCCAACACCGCCGAGCTCTACGCCGATTACATCAACGCTCGCGGCGGCATCGCCGGCCACCCGCTGGAGGTCACCGTGTGCGACGAGCAGTTCGACCCAGCCGTCGCCACCACGTGTGCGCGGCAAGCGGTCGAAGAGGGCATGGTGTCCGTCGTCGGCTCGTTCACGTTCTTCGCCGAGTCGATCGTGCCAGTCATCGCCGAATCCAGCATCACCTGGTTCGGTGCGTGCTGCCCGATCACGCCGTCAGAGCTGACCAGTCCCTACTCGTTCAACATCGGCAACCAGCCGATGTACGCAGTCGGAGCAGTGAAGAAGGCAGTCGACGATGGCTGCGAGAACATCAATGCCGTCATCATCGATGGCGCACAGATCTTCATCCCGCCGATGGAGAACGCCATCAAGGCTCTCGGCAAGGAATTCGGCGATGTCGTCATCCTGCCGCCGACCGCCCAGGACTACTCGGCCGAGGTCGCCCAGGCCACGACCGACGCCGACTGTGTGATCGGCGTCATCTCCGAGACACCGTTCATCACCTGGAACACTGCGTGGGCACAGTCGGGCACCGACGCCCAGCAGTACGGTCCGCAGGGCAACCTGAACGAGATCTCGGCGAAGGGCAACGAAGAGGCCACGAACGGCAACATCATCGCCGGCATGTACCCCGACATCTCGACCGACCCGTGGTCCGAGTATCGCCTCGCTCTCGACGAGGGCGGCTTGGACACCAGCGAGCAGGACTACAACTCGTTGGGCGGCATGGGCACATGGGCTGCGTTCGTGGGATTCACCAAGATCGCCGAGACGATCGATGGTGACATCACGGCCGAGTCGTTCTACGAGGCGGCGAACACCACGTCCAGCCTCGACCTGGGCGGCATGGTTCCGGTGCTCGACTTCACCAAGGAGTGGACCGATGGGCTCGAGGGCTACCAGCGCCTGTTCAACCGCAGCGTCGTGTTCAGCAAGCTCGAGAACGGCAAGGTCGTTCCGCTGACCACCGACTTCGAGGATGTCAGCGATCTGGCCACCGGCAAGGCTCCCTGAACCAGCACTGATCCCTGAATCGTCATCCGGCTCGACTCACCGCATCATCGTGATGGTGCGGTGGGTCGAGCCGTTTGCGATTTTGCTAGGACACCGCTCGATCGCCGTCGTTCCAGTAGCGGGTGCGCACGATCTTCTTGTCGGGTTTGCCCACGGCTGTCAGCGGGATCGCGTCGATGTAGTCGATCGATTTCGGCGACTGCTGCGAACCCTTGGCGTCCTTCACCAGTTGTTGTAGCTCTTTGGTCAACGCATCCGAAGGCTCGTGACCCGGCTGCAGCACCAC
>JANNFQ010000284.1:0-7473 GCA_031380045.1 Acidimicrobiaceae bacterium | reverse complement strand
GCATCTCGACGGCTTTGTCGTTGGCAGTCTGCACCACTGGGAGGCCCGCCGGCATGCCGGTCGCGGCAGCGGCCTGCGGTGTCAGTTGGCCGATGATGTCGCCGGGCAGCTGCAGATCGAACAACTTCTGGCGGGTGACGCCGAATTGGAGGTGACGGTCCGGGTGGTCACTCCACTGCCACGTGTCGGTGTCGATCGGCCACTGCAACGCGATGTTGTTGGCTGAGGTGTCACGGAACTGGCCGGTGAGGCGATGAGCGATGTATCCCGACGATGTGGTCGCATAGGCCACGGTTGGATCATCCGGCACGTACGGCTGGTACGCACGGTCATCCATCCAGCTGATCACTGGCTCGGTCAACGAACCGTCATCACGAAGGAACGCCTTGCAGCAGCGGATGGTGCACAACCCGACTGCGGCGATGTCCGTCGGATCTGCGGGGAAGTTCGACATCGCTGCCCGACTGGCTGCGGTGATCGAAGTCCAGAGGTCGTCGTCGGGATGGACGGCAACTCCGTGACGAGGGCGCTCCATCGGCCGCAACCCGTGCTGCCCGCTGGACACCACGTTGCCAGCCGCGTCGAACACGACGACCTTCGCGCTCTGCGTGCCGCAGTCGATGCCGATCAGAAAGGGGCCCGCCATGGATGTTCCGAGCCTGCCGTCGCCCTATCGGACGAGGTAGCCGCCGTCCACCGAGAGGATGTGGCCGTTGACGTAGTCGGACGCGCGACTGGCCAGGAACACAACGGCACCCATCAGATCCAGCGGCTCGCCCCACCGAGCGGCTGGAATGTGCTCGAGGACGTGTCGGTTGCTGTCAGGGTTGTTGCGCGTCTGGGTGGTGATCGCGGTTGCGTAGTAGCCGGGGGCGATGCCGTTGACCTGGATTCCGTGCATCGCCAGTTCGTCGGAGTACGCCTTCGTCAGACCGGCGATGCCGTGTTTCGTCGCGGCATAGGCGGGCGACATCCGCCCACCGAGAAACGAGAACATGGAACAGATGTTGATGATCTTGCCGCTGCGCTGCGGGATCATGTAGGTGGTCGCCTGATGGCTCATCTCGAATGCCGCGGTCAGGTTCACTGCCACGGTCGCGTCCCACGGCTTGCGGTCGAACTCGGTCACCTCGGCCAGCGGGCAGATGCCGGCACTGTTGATCAAGATGTCGATCGAGCCGAGACGCTCGACACAGGCCTCGACGACACGTCGTGGAACGCCGGGCTCGGTCAGGTCGGCGGTCACGAACTGGTAGGTCGAACCCGCAGCCTCGACAAGTGCACGCGTGGATCCGTCGTCGTCGGCCAGGCTGGGCACCAGAACATTCGCACCACCCTTGGCGAGCGCCAGCGTGAACGCCTGTCCGAGCCCCGTGTTGCCGCCGGTCACGATGGCGTTCTTGCCGGCTAGCCCGAACCAGCTCATCGCGAAATCAGTGATCGTCATCCATGCTCACTCTCGTACCGGCTGCAGCGGATGGGCCGCGCCCCGCGCCTGTTCGCGTCCGTGGCGATGCTAGTGCGATCTGCACTCTGACCAGACGGTCGTACCAGGAAAGGTGGCCGCACGTCGGGACAGTTCGACGTCGAAGGCACACGGCTACGCTTCGATGTCATCACGCCCGCACCGACCCAGCGCCCGAACATTCTGCTGTTGATGGCCGATCAGCTGGCAGCCCCGTGGCTTGCGCATGCCATCACGCCTGCGCTCGACCGCCTGGCCGACCACGGGGTCAGCTTCGTCAACGCGTACAGCAACAGCCCGCTGTGCGCTCCCGCTCGATACGCCATGCTCAGTGGGCAGCTCAACTCTCAGATCGGCGCTTACGACAATGCAGCCGAGTTCGCCTCCAGCATTCCCACGTTCGCTCACCATCTGCGCGCTGCGGGCTATCAGACATCGTTGACCGGCAAGATGCACTTCGTCGGCGCCGACCAACTCCACGGATTCGAAGAGCGCCTGACCACCGACATCTACCCGGCCGACTTCGGATGGACCCCCAACTGGGACGATCCCGAAGGCCGTTTCGACTGGTGGTTCCACAACATGGACAGCGTCATCCACGCAGGAATCGCCAGCGCATCGAACCAACTCGACTACGACGACGAGGTCAGCTATCAGGCGGTGCGCAAGATCCGCGATCTGGCCCGTACGTCCGACCCCCGGCCGTGGATGGCAACGGTGTCGTTCACCCATCCTCACGATCCGTACGTCGCCCGGCGCGAGTTCTGGGACCTGTACGACCACGACTCGATCCCCATGCCTGCAACCGGTCTGCTGAGCAACCCCGACCCGCACAGCCGGCGTCTGGCTCACGTGATGTCGGCGGGCGTCTCGCCCGTGACAGACCATCACGTACGCAACGCCCGCCATGCATATCTCGCCAACACCAGCTACGTCGACGCGCAGATCGGCAAGATCCTCGACGCGTTGACGGTGCATGGCATGGCCGACCGCACGGTGGTCGTCTTCACCGCCGACCACGGCGACATGCTGGGCGAGCGCGGCCTGTGGTACAAGATGAACTTCTTCGAACCCAGCGCCCGAATCCCGATGATCCTGCACGCACCAGGGCGCGTCGACCCGGGCACCGTCACAACAGCCACCAGCCTGCTGGACGTCGCACCGACGCTGCTCGATCTCGCCGAGATCGAACTCCCCCGCTCGTTCCAGGGCGACAGTCTGCTGCCGCTCGTCGGCGCCGACGATCCTGGACGCACGGTGCTTGGCGAATACATGGGCGAGGGTGCAGTCGCCCCCATCTTCATGATCAGGCGCGGCAGCGAGAAGTTCGTGTGGTCGATGCCCGACCCGCCCCAGTTGTACGACCTGGCCGCCGATCCCCACGAGCTCCACAACCTCGCGTCCACTCATCCGGGCGCTGCGGCGTACCAGACCGAGGTGCACGCGACGTGGGACGTCGCCCAGATCGACGCCGCAGTGCGCACCAGCCAGCGGGCTCGGGCGTGCGTCGATCGGGCGCTGCGCCAAGGTCGCTACACGTCGTGGGACTTTCAGCCAACCATCGACGCGACCAACCAGTACATGCGCAATCACCTCGACCTCAATGCCGTCGAGGCATCTCGTCGCGCCTGAACCGACAGTGGCAACCGCCGGCTGCGATCATCGCGTCGACGACCCGGGGAACGGCGTCTGGACGACCGTGGCTGCGCGTGCGCCGTCAGGCGTCTGGACCGCGACGACGGCGCCAGGTGACGAGCACTCGGCGGCCAGCATCCCCAGCGCAACAGTGGTGGCGAGTCGTGGCGACCAAGCCGCAGATGACACCTGACCCATGGTGACTCCGTCGATGGTCACCGGCCACGGATCACGTGGGCCTGGCCGGGCATCTCCGTCGATCATGTAGCCGACGATGTGCCGACCCACCCCCGACCGGGCCTGCATCCGCAGCGCATCGATGCCAATGGCATCGATCGGGGCGTCGAGTGAGCAGTAGCGCTGCAGACCGGCTTCGAGAGCCGTGTCGCGGCGGGTGATGTCGGTGCCATACGTCAGCAGCCCGGCCTCGATGCGCTCGATCAGATTCGGGCATCCGGGGCCGATGTTCCAGCGTTCCCCCGCGTCCATCAGTGTGTCGTACAGAACACCGCCGACGTCGGCGTCATCCACGTAGATCTCGAATCCACCCTGCGCGCTCCAGCCTGTTCGCGCCACCACCATCGGTCGACCGGCGAACGTCAGGGTCTCGAATCGAAAGAACCTGATGTCGCGAACTGCTTCACCGAACACGGCTGCGACCACATCCTCGGCATGCGGGCCTTGCACTGCCAGCGGCCACACATCTGGCTCGCGCACCTGGACGTCAAGCCGCGTACCGTGCGCCAGACCACCTGCCCACAGCAGGACATCCGAGTCGGCGACAGAGAACCAGAACCGGTCGTCGGCCAGCCGCAACACGACTGGATCGTTGATGAGCATGCCGTCGTGATCGCACACGGGGGCGTAGGCGCAGCGGCCGACGGCGAACGAGCGGAGGTCGCGCACGGTCAGCATCTGAGCGAGACGAGCGGCATCGGGTCCGGCGATCTCGACCTGGCGCTCGCAACCGACGTCCCACACTTGCACCGCGCTGCGCAGGTGTGCGTAGTCGTCTTCGATGCCGCGGAAGCTCGTCGGCAGCAGCATGTGGTTGTAGACGGTGTACGCCTGCACGCCAGCGGCTTCGATGCGCGACGTCCACGGTGTGGTCCGCAGCCGGCGAGTCACGGCCAGGGTGGGCGAGGTCACCGGCCACTCCGTGACATCGGGTACCACCGCAAGGCCACAACGAGATCCTGGATGCGTCGCACGATCGATCACTATAGTGATCACATCCAGCGTGACAACGAAACCACCGAGTTCGACGTGCCTGGACCCGAACCTGCGCGCGTGCTGTGGGACTTCGATGCGCGCGGGTTCGCCAACACCCTGGTCCGGTTGCGTCGCGAACACCACTACACCACGCGCCAACTTGCGGCTCGGGCCGCAATCTCGCAGGCCTACGTCGTCGCCCTCGAGCGGCCCCGACGCCGGTCCACCCCACAGGCCGCACTCGCGACCGCTCCGCCAAGCTCTACGCCAACTCCTGCCGTCGATGTGCTTGCCCGCATCGCCGCCGCGTTGGGTGTCTCGCCGGCAGTGCTCCTCCAGGCAGCGCTGAAACGCTCTGGTCGCCACGTGCTGTGCGTTGTCGAGGACGCAACTGTCTCACCGCTGCAAATTGCCGCCGCCACCGCACCAGACGTCGATACGTGGGTGTGGGTGGGCGCACCGCCGGCCACAGACAACTCAGCGCTTCCAGCGCATCGGCGCATCGACCTTCGGCGCGACCGGGCGGGTCCGTACGATTCAACCGCGATCTCCGATGCTGTCGGTCGCGAGCTGCGCATACTCGCTCCACCCGCCGGTGAGCGGCTGGGCCTGGTGTTTGCCGAGACGACGTCAGCGATCTCGCTCATGGATGTCACGGCGGTTCTCGACTTCGAGCACTCGTGGTCCGATGTCGTCACCAGGGCTGCCTGGTCGGTCGGTGCCCACGCAACCTGGAACGTGTGCGTCTACGACCTCGACTCGCTCCACCGACTCGCCGATCCGCTGGCGAGCAGCGTCGATCTGCTCCGCAGCCACGACGAGTACTGGGTCGCCGGTGAAGCCCGGGTACGCACGGGTCGCTCCGCGGCTCTGCGACTGTTGCGCCAGGTGAAGCCGACGTCGGTCGGTGTCGTTGCCTGGCGCAAGCACAGCACCGATCTGTTGGCCGATCTGGGCGTGTGCGGGTGAGCACTCGATCGACAAAGCCCGCCCGCCGATCGCCGCTCGGAAGCATTCGAGAACCGGCGCGTGAGATCGAGGTGATCCACCAGGCCGATGTCGTTGTCGTCGGATCGGGGCCGGGTGGCCTTGCTGCTGCCCTTGCCGCGGCGCGCTGCGGGGTCGAAGTAGCACTGGTCGAACGGTTCGGGTGCTTCGGCGGCAACATCACTACGGTCGGAGTCGAGGGTTTCGCGTGGTACCGGCACGAGGCGACCGTCGAGGCGGGTGGCATCGGGTGGGAGTTCGAACAGCGGGCCAAGGCGATGGGCGCGGCGGTACGCGAGAGTCAATCGCTGTCGTACGAGCTCGACTCGGAGGGCTTCAAATTGGTGGCCGACCGTCTGGTGCAGGAGGCGGGCATCCATCCGATGCTCCACCGCGCATTCGCGGCGCCGATCGTCGATCGCGGTCGGGTCACGGGCATCGTCACCGAGTCCAAGGCCGGTCGCGAGGCCATCCTCGCAACTGTGGTCATCGATGCCACCGGCGATGCCGATGTTGCGTTTCGGGCCGGAGCGCCCACGCTGAAGACGCCGATCGAGAAAATGCAGGCGGCCTCGGTCATGTTCCATCTGGCGGGCATCGACAAACGAGCGTTTCTCGATGGAGTGAACGCCGATCCGCAGACGTACGCCGACTGGTCGAGTGGCGAATGGCAGGTCGAAACGTCGGGCAAGGAGGACACGATGTTCTCGCCCTATCTGGGCAAGCCGTTCGAACTGGCGATCCGTGACGGCCTGATCCCCTCAGATCTCACGACCATCGGGGGTACCTGGGGCGCGGTCCACGACACTGGTGAGCTGACCTACATGAACCTCGTGCATCTGGCCGGTAGCGACGGGACCGACCCTGACAGCATGACGACGAGCGAGATCGAAGGTCGCCGCCAGGCGATGTTGGCCATCGAGGCGCTGCGACGGTACACACCGGGTTGTGCCAACGCGCGACTGCGCAACTTCGGGATGACGATCGGCATCCGCGATACGCGCAAGATCGACGCCCGCTACAACCTCTCCGAACACGACGTGCGCAACGAGGCACGCTTCGAGGACACGATCGGCATCTACCCAGAGTTCATCGATGGCTATGGCGTACTGATCCTTCCTACGACCGGGCGCTACATGCATGTGCCGTACCGGTCGATGTTGCCCCAGTCAGTGCGGGGGCTGTTGGTCACGGGTCGGGCCATCGGTGGCGACCGCATCGCTCACGCGGCCACGCGCAACATGGCCTGCTGCGCAGTCGCCGGCCAGGGCGCCGGCATCGCCGCAGCGCAGGCCATCCGCTCTGGCCGTGAGCTCGACGATGTCGATCTCACCCAGCTTCATGCCCAGCTCGATCGGCAGGGCGTGCGATATCGATGAGCGCGCCGTGGTCAATCGATCGAGACCGGCTGATCCTTCGCGGTGACGTCGATCACCGGCGGCATGCTGAGCACCTCGGCGCTGAGATGGCACTTCGACGTGTGCCCGGGGGCAAGCTCGATGACCTCGGGGTCGATCACGTCGCACAGGCCCATGACCACTCGATGGCACCTGGTATGGAACACGCAGCCGCTCGGCGGGTTGGCCGGGCTGGGGATCTCGCCCTTCAGCGGGATTCGTACCCGCTCGTCGCCGTCGATGCTGGGCACTGCCGACAGCAACGCTTCGGTGTACGGGTGGTTCGGTCCGGCGAAGATCTGCTCGGTGGCGCCCAGCTCCATGATCCGCCCCAGGTACATGACCGCGATTCGATCGGAGAGGTATCGCACCACGCCGATGTCGTGGGTGATGAACAGGTAGCTGGCTCGCTCGTCGTTCTGCAGGTTGGCCAGCAGGTTGAGGATCGCTGCCTGGACCGACACGTCGAGGGCGCTGGTCGGTTCGTCGCAGACGACGATCCGCGGGTCGCCCGCAAAGGCACGAGCGATGGCCACGCGCTGCTTCAAGCCACCTGACAACTGGCGCGGACGCATGTCGAGGTGTCGTTGCGACAACCGCATCGCCTCGGCGAGGTCGTTGACCTTCTTTTCGGCAGCTGCGCCCTTGATCCCGGTGAGCTTGGTGACCGTTCGCAGCAGGATGCGGCGCACTGTCCACATTCGGTTCAACGCCGAATCGGGATTCTGAAAGATCATCTGGAAGGCGCGGATGGAATCGATGTGGCGATCGGTGGCC
>JANNFQ010000274.1:0-3280 GCA_031380045.1 Acidimicrobiaceae bacterium | reverse complement strand
GTCTTCCTGTCGGGCACGCTGAACCCGAACGCCTTCGAGATCGCCGGCTTCGTGTTCGCCTGGAGCCTGTGCCTGCACCTCACCAGCCCCCGCGCGCCAACGGTTCGAGCCGGCTTCCTGGTCGGCGGGTTGGTCGCAGCCATGCTGGTGTCACGTTTCGCATCGGTCGTGTGGGTCGGTGGCGGGGCGGTGGTCGCCGCGCTGCTGTTGGGTGTCAGCGGCCTCCGCCGGTTGGGCCGGCGATTCTTCGTTCCCGCGATCGGTTGCACCGTCGCCGCTCTCGGCGCACTGGCCGCGTGGTCGCTGTACGCCGGCGTGTCGGCCGACGATCCGCGCACCGCCAGCGACCTCGGCCGCAATGCGGTCATCCGCGAAACCATCGACCGGTTGCCGGGCATGACCAAGCAGATGATCGGCATCCTCGGCTGGCTGGACACTCCCCTGCCGACGATCGTCCACGTGTTGTTCGGCGTGCTGACATTCGTGGTCGTCGTTGGTGTGGCGGCCAGCCGCGATCGCCGCCTGATCGCAGCAACGGCAGTGATCATCGTGGCGCTGGCTGTGGTGCCCATCGTGATCAACGTGATCAGTGCACCAACGGCCGGCCTCATCTGGCAGGGCCGCTACTCGCTGCCGATGTTCGCGGCCTTCGGCGTGGTCGGCATGCTGGGCTGGCGGCAGGTACTCGATCGCAGCACGTCGCCCGCGCCAGTCGAGCACGCGCTGCGCTATGGAGCGTGCGCCATCTTCGTGGTGACCGAGGTGGTCGCCTTTTGGCAAGCGCTGCGGCGGTACACCGTCGGCGAGAGCGGCAAGATCTGGCTGACCGGACCACTGCCATGGCAACCCGACATCGCCCCCATGCTGCTGATACTGATCAACGTGGTGGCCGTGACAGCCTTGTGCGCAGTGATCTTGAGTTCAACCGCGATCAAGTCCTCGACTTCGTCTCGGTTGCCCGGCCTTCGGGGCTGACAAAATTCGCGCTCGGCGAAGACGTCGCCGAAGCCTTCCAGGCAGCCATCGCCGAGATGCGCGTTCGCGACACCGACGAACTCACCACGCAGGGAGCGGCTCGACTCATCGGTGTCTCCCGACCAACGCTGATCCGCCTGCTCGACACTGGAGCGGTCGCGTTCCGGCGCACCAACGGCACTCATGGGCACCGCCGCATCTCACGACGCGACGCACTCGCCTATCTGCGTGCCGACCTCCAACGACGCCGCCAAGCACTCGACGATCTCGCAGCCGACGCCGAAGAATTCGGCTTCTTCGACAACTGATTTCCCGACACCAGCAGTGTGTATCGTATGCGCATGGCCCGTGTAAACATCACCGTCCCCGACGACGTCGTTGCCCGAGCGCGCCAGGCCGGCATGAATGTGTCACGAGTTGCGACAACCGCATTGATCGAAGAACTCGATCGTCGCTCGAAGGTGGACGCTCTCGACATCTACCTGGCGAAACTCGAGGCTGAACTCGGACCCATCGGTCCCGAAGAAGCCGCCGCGGCGACAGCATGGGCCGACCGCGTCCTGACCCCCGCTCGGCCCGCGGCCCGGAAACCCCGACGAAGCGCGTGAACCTCGTGCTCGACAGCGGCGGCGTGACCGCGCTCGCGGGGCAGCGAGCACGGTTGGCCGAACTTCGCCGTCGCGGTGCCTGGCCGCCACAAGTGCCCAGCGTTGTCCTCGTCGAAGTTCTCACCGGCGACCACCGACGCGACTTCCACGAGAACCATCTGCTCCGAATGTGCCAGGTCCGCCCGGTCAACGAGCCAACAGCGCGCGACGCCGCGCACATGAGAACAGCAACCGGCCGAGCGGGCGACATTTCCGCAACCGACGCGATCGTTGCCGCCTTCGCAGTCAGCCTCGGTGACAGCGTCATACTCACCGGCGATCCGACAGACCTCACTGACCTCATCGACACGCAATCGGTGCCAGTGACCGTTGCAGCCGTATAGCCGGCCGCCGTACGACCGACCCTGTCTGATAGGTTGCAATACATCGATAGTAGTGGTGCGATATTCTAGAGTCGATCAACAGGAGCAACATGGATGCCGCCGAACTCCGACACGCAGCGCGCCTGCAGCTCGACCAGCGATACGGGCAAGCTGGCAGACAACTCGACGCGCGGCCACGACTGGGATGGGTTCGTGCTGTGCGAGATGCCCTCGGCATGACCACTCGTCAACTTGCTTCCCGAATGGGGGTGTCTCAACCGTCAGTGGTCAAACTCGAGCAGTCCGAGGCCAACGGAACCGTTCAGCTCGCAACACTGCGTCGTGCGGCCGACGCTCTCAACTGCGACCTGGTGTATGCGCTCGTGCCACGCGAAGGTTCGCTCGAACAGACAGTGCTGACGCAAGCACGGCACCGGGCAACCTCATTGGTGGACGCCGTCGATCGGTCGATGGAGTTGGAGGACCAGGCCGTCGATGACCCAACCGCGTCCGCCAGGAATCGCGTCGCCTTGCAGCTCGCTGCGTCGCGTCGACTGTGGGATGAATGACGACGTCGAGCTGGGGCGACGAGCCTCCCGGAGCCACCCCACTCGATCAGGAAGACTTCGAGCAACTCATCCCGACCCACATCGCCACGCGCGCTGACCTGAACGCGGCCGAGCGGGACAACATTCTCGATGCTCGGGTCTGGGCCTTCACTCGAAGTCGGATGTCGGTGGACGCGTTGCTGGAGATTGCGATGGTCGACGCATTCCACCGACGCATGTTCGGCCGCGTCTGGCGGTGGGCAGGGAGACGCAGAACGACGTCGACCAACATCGGTGTCGAACCGGCGCAGATCGTGACGCAGCTGAAGGATGCGCTCGACGACGCCAGGTACTGGCACCACAACGCAACGTTCGGACACAACGAGATCGCAGTACGGATTCACCATCGGCTTGTCCAAGTCCATCCGTACGTCAACGGCAACGGACGTCATGCGCGTTTCATCGCCGACTTCTACCTCCACCTGATTGGTCACGACGCCATGCCGTGGAAGCCGGACGAATCAGATCTCGCTGACAGCCGGGCCGCGTACATCTCGGCGCTTCGCGCCGCTGACCAAGGCGACTACTCCAGTCTCATTGCGTACGCAATCGGCTAGGCCGCAGGCCTCGCGCCTCATGGTTCTGTGGTGTGCGGGCACCTCAATGCGTGCCACGGGCAACTCATCGATCTGGTCGTCGAGACCATGGCAACCAACGGATGGCACGGACACGGGTTCCGGTCGCCAGAGCATTGGGTGTCGTTGAGAACCGGGTTCTCACCGACCCG
>JANNFQ010000032.1:0-10570 GCA_031380045.1 Acidimicrobiaceae bacterium | reverse complement strand
CACCAGCGTGGTGATGTCGGGGTGTTCCGAAGCCGAAGCGCTGAGCACCACGCCGGTCACGGCGGTGCGCAATGCAACCTCGATGGTGTCGTCGATGGTGCCCAGCCACAGAGCGCCCAGACCGTTCTGGAACGCTGCGTCGCGGTCGCCCACCAGCCCGATCACTCGCGTTCCGTAGTCGGGGTGATCCCGGATGACCGACACCAGCCGCGCAGCGTGGGCACCGCTACCAACGATCAACACCTCTCGAGCACGGGCGCCGCCCTGCCGGGCACTGCGCAAGACTGCGCGGAACACGCTGCGCTCGACCACCAGCAAGATCAACATGAGCGCTGCGCCGATGCCGACTTCCTTGAGTCGAATCACGGTGTCGACATGCACGAAGAGCAAACGGTCGATCAGGATCAGGCCGATCGCGGTGTACAGGGTGGACCGCACGATCAGGCGTACCTCGATGGACCGAACCGCGCACAGCCGCGAGAGGTACAGGCCTGCGTAGCGCATGATGATCAGCGCGGTGCTGACGCACACGGCGGCCACGAACAACGACTCGCCGGGCCGACGGTCGTCGAGCCCGATCAGCAGTACCGGCAGCCAGGCGAGGGTCAGGACAACGATGTCGGCGCTCGTCAGAATCGCCCGCAAGCCAGTGATCTCACCCGTCGCCCGTGCCACACAACGACCATAAGACCGACCTCGTCCGAGGACAATGAAGGCACGGGCTTGATTCCGGCAAGAAGCTGTCAATGCATCGACGGTCGGCGCGAAACTTCGCGCGCTCGGTCCTGCGTACAGACGACTTCTTCTCGTACCAACAAACTCAAGGTATGATCATGCACCGTTGTGTATGATCATGCGTCATGACGTCGACGACGACACAACGCATCGCCATCGTGGGCGCATCGGGGTACACCGGGGCCGAGTTGCTGCGATTGTGTGCACAGCACCCCAGCTTCTCGGTGGGGTATGCAACCGGCGACACCCAGGCCGGCACGTTGGCCAGCTCGCTGTATCCAAGCCTGACTGCCGCATACCCCGACCTCGTCTTTCAAGAGTTCGATGCTGACCGAGTAGACGGGTACGACGCCGTCTTCCTGGGTCTGCCCCACGAAGCCAGCATGGCCCTGGTGCCCGAACTGGCCGGTCGGGTCGGTTGTGTGATCGATCTGTCGGCGGCGTACCGACTGCGTGATGCGTCGCTGTATCCCACGTGGTACGGGTTCGAACACGATCAACCCGAGCAGCTCGCTGCCGCAGTGTTCGGCCTGCCCGAGTTGTACCGCGACCAGTTGCCTGGCGCACGTCTGATCGCAACGCCCGGCTGCCACGTGACAGCGGCAGCGCTGGCGCTCGAGCCGCTGGTGGCGGCCGGCGTTGCCCAGCCTGAGGGCATCGTGGTCAACAGCATCACCGGCGTGACCGGTGCCGGCAGGGCGCTGAAGCACACATCGTTGTTCTGTTCGGTCGACGAAGATCTGCAGGCCTACGGCTTGCTTGATCATCGGCACACCCCCGAGATCGAGCAGGTGGTCGGCCGCTCGTTGGCAGGTGCAGGCCCTGCCGCTGGGGCTACAGGGCCGGCGCGGAAGTGCACGGTGCTGTTCACGCCACATCTGGCGCCGCTGAACCGGGCGATTCTGGCCACCTGTTACGCCAAGCCCACCGGGCCTGTCTCGACCGAGTCACTGTTGGCAGTGCTGGCAACCCGGTACGCGGGCGAGCCGTTCGTCGTGGTTCGTCCGACATCACCGTCGACCAAGGCCGCGCTGGGCACCAACACGGCGTTCCTGACGGCGCGCTACGACCCGCGCACCAACACCATCATCGCCATCTGCGCCATCGACAACCTGTGCAAGGGGGCCAGCGGCGGGGCCGTGCAGGCCGCCAACGTGGCGCTCGGGTTGGACGAGACAGCCGGCCTGCAACAGGTCGGGTTGTATCCGTGAGCGCCACGGCGCGGGCCGATGTGCTGGTCGAGGCGTTGCCGTACATCCAACGGTTCGCCGGCCAGGTGGTCGTTGTGAAGTACGGCGGCAACGCCCTGGCCGGCTCCAGCGACGACCACGCGCTGGCGCTGTTCGCCCAAGACCTGGTGCTGATGCGCGCCGTTGGCATGCACCCTGTTGTCGTACACGGCGGCGGCCCCCAGATCAGTCACCTGATGAATCGACTCGGGAAGCAGGCCGAGTTCCGCGACGGCTTGCGCGTCACCGACGCCGAGACCGTCGACATCGTTCGGATGGTCTTGATCGGTCAGGTGAACCCTCAGCTCGTCTCGGCCATCAACGTGCACGGTCCGATTGCCGTCGGCGTGTCGGGCGAGGACGCCGGGCTGATCCAAGCCGTTGCCCGCGATGTCGAGCTGGGCTTCGTGGGTGACGTCGAAGCGATCAACCCGATGATCCTGCATGGCATGATCGCCAACGATTTCATCCCGGTGGTGGCGACCATCGGCACCGATGCGGCCGGCCAGGCATACAACATCAACGCCGACACCGTGGCCGGCGCCATCGCCGAGGCATTGGGCGCGGAGAAGCTGGTGTACCTGACCGACATCGAGGGACTGCGGCGCGTGGTCGACGACCCGGCCAGCCTGATCCGCCAAGCCACCCCCGACGAGCTCGATGCGTTGATCGCCGCCGGTGTCGTGGCCGGCGGCATGATTCCCAAGGTCGACAGCTGCGTGCGCGCGGTCCGTCAGGGAGTGCGTCGTGCGCACATCCTGGACGGACGCATCCCGCACGTGCTGTTGTTGGAACTGTTCACCGACGACGGGATCGGCACCATGGTTGGGCTGGACTCCCAGACAGGAATCGAGATGCCGTGACCACCGCCGCTGCACGTTCGCACGCCTTCGATACATCGGCGGCCGGGTCGTCGTGTCCGTTCATGCCTGTGTTCGGGCCGCCCCAGGTCATGTTCGTGCGTGGTCAGGGCACAGAGTTGTGGGATGTGGAGGGCCGTCGCTACCTCGATTTCCTGTGCGGCCTGGCGGTGACATCGTTGGGTCACAGCCATCCAGCGGTCACCGCAGCGATCAGCGACCAGGCCGCCACCTTGCTGCATGTCAGCAACTTCTTCACCAACGATGTAGCCACCAGTGCGGCCATCCAGCTGCGTGCGCTGTTGACCGAGACCACGGGTGCCGATGGTCAGCTGTTCTTCTGCAACTCGGGCGCCGAGGCCAACGAGGCCGCGTTGAAGCTGGCGCGCAAGTTCGGCGGTCGCGGCCGTCACGTGGTCATCAGCGCGTACGGCAGCTTCCACGGCCGCACGCTGGCAACGCTGGCCGCCACCGGCCAGCCGGCCAAGCACGAGCCGTTCTTTCCGATGCCTGAAGGCTTCCGGCACGTGGCCTATGGCGACCTCGACGCACTGATCGCAGCAACCGACCCAACCGTGTCAGCAGTGCTGATCGAGACCGTGCAAGGTGAAGGTGGCGTGATCCCCGCCGACGCCGATTACCTGCGGGGCATCCGGCAGCTGTGCGACGAGCGCGGCATGCTGATGATGATCGACGAGGTGCAGACCGGATTCGGTCGCACCGGGCAGTGGTTCGGCTTCCAGCACTCCGGCGTGCGGCCCGATGTCGTCACCATGGCCAAAGCAATGGGGAATGGCTTCCCGGTGGGCGCCACCTGGGCTCGTACCGAGGTGGCTTCGGCGTTCCGTCCAGGCGACCATGGCAGCACCTATAGCGGTACGGCCATCGCCACCGCCGTCGTCAGCGCCGTGTTGTCCGAGATGCGTCGCATCGACGCCCCCATGCTCGCTGCGCAGCGCGGCCGATACTTGGCAGACGGGTTGCGGGTTCTGCCGGGAGTGGTGTCGGTGCGTGGCCAGGGTCTGTTGCTGGCCGCCGAGCTCGAGGCGGGCCGCGACGCGAAAGAGGTCTACACGCGCCTGCTGGCCGCCGGCTTGGTGACCAACGCGGTCACGTCCAGTGCCATCCGGCTGGCCCCGCCGCTGACGGTGTCGCCAGCCGAGATCGACGAGGCGCTGGCCATCATGCACGGCGTGCTGTCGTGACCGGCATCCGCTCGTCGGTGCGCACGCGGCACTTCCTGGACATCATCGACCTCGACGCGGGCGAGTTGGATCAGGTGTTGCACCTATCGGTTTCCCCCATCGCCAGCCTCGGTGCGCCGTTGCAAGGGTTGGGTGCCGCGCTGATCTTCGAGAAGCCGTCGAACCGCACGCGCCAGAGCACCGAGATGGCCGTGGTGCAGTTGGGTGGCCATCCCATCTACACCCGCGGCGAAGAGGTTGGCTTCGATGTTCGCGAGTCGGTCGAAGACATAGCGCGCATCATGTCCGGCTATCACGGCGTCCTTGCGGCGCGTGTGTTCGATCACTCGATCGTGGTCAGGTTGGCAGGGGCGGCCGGTGTGCCGGTGGTCAACATGCTCAGCGATCACAGCCACCCGCTGCAGGGCCTGGCCGACACCTTGACCATGCGCAACGCACTGGGCGAAGTACACGGAGCCACGGTCGCGTACGTCGGCGACTACAACAACGTCGCCCGCTCCTTGGCCGAGGCCTCGATCATGTTGGGGATGCACGTTCGTCTCGGATGTCCCGACGGCTTCCAGGCTTCGGTCCACGAACTGGCACGCCTCGACTCCCTCGGCACCGGCACCGTCGACCAGTCGGCCGATCCCGCAGTTGCCGTCAGCGGTGCTCAGGTGGTGCACACCGACACGTGGACCTCCATGGGCCAAGAAGCCGAGAAGGCCGAGCGCAAGGAAGTGTTCGGCCGCTATCAGGTCAATGGCGCGCTCATGGCGCGTGCCGCCGGCGACGCATGGTTCATGCACTGCCTGCCCGCGTACCGCGGCCTCGAGGTCAGCGCCGATGTCATCGACGGCCCGCGATCGCTCGTGATCCAACAGGGCCACAACCGCATGCACACCGCACGGGGTGTGCTGGCATTCTTGATGGGAGTGCGACCGTGACCACGAAGGTGCAACGTCAGCAGAACATCGTGAAGTTGATCGCCAACCACCCGATCACCAGCCAGCCACAGTTGCTCGACCTGTTGGCCGGCGAAGGAATCACGGCCACGCAGGCCACCGTGTCGCGCGACCTCGACGACCTGGGCGCCGTGAAGGTTCGTGTGGCGGGTGGTGACACCGTGTATGCGATTCCCGAATACGAGCCCGCGCGTCTGGCTCCGCAGGACCATCTCCGTCGGGTGATGGGCGAGTGGGTGGCCGAGGTGCGCTCGTCGGCCAACCTGGTCGTGTTGCGCACGCCGCCCGGGTGCGCGCACGTAGTGGCCTCGGCCCTCGATCGATCCAGCCTGGTCGGGTTGATCGGCACGGTTGCCGGTGACGACACCCTGCTGTGCGTCGCCGACGACGAAGTCGGCGGGCCTGGACTGGCATTGGTGCTCAGCGAACTGGCCGGGTTGTCGTGACCGATCCGGCCTCGGCCGCACCACAGGCCGCACCCCACGCCGGACCGCCGCACTCCGGCGCGAACACGCTGTGGCACGGTCGCTTCGAAGGCGGGCCATCGGCCGAGCTGATGGCATACACCGAGAGCTTGTCGTTCGATCAGCGGTTGTGGCCCGACGACATCGCCGGCTCTCGTGCACACGTGCGCGGCCTGTGCCGCGGCAACATCATCTCCGACATCGAACGCGACCAGATCCTGGCCGCGCTCGACACCGTCGCCGACGAGATGGTCCGGGGAGCGTTCGTGTTCGTGGCGACGGACGAAGACATCCACACCGCCGTCGAACGGCGCGTCACCGAACTGGCAGGACCGGCCGGGGCCAAGCTGCACACCGGACGAAGCCGCAACGATCAGAGCGCCACCGACGTACGCCTGTGGTGCAAGCGCGAACTGGTTGTCGTTGCACAACGCGTCGTGCAACTGCAGCAAGTCCTGCTGGATCGCGCCCAGGCGGCTGGTCAGGTGTACCTGCCGGGGTACACCCACATGCAGCGCGCTCAGCCGGTGTTGTTGGCACACCATCTGCTGGCGCACGGTTGGGCGCTGGCTCGCGACGTGGAACGCATCGTCGACGCGTTGGAACGCATTGATGTGTCTCCGCTCGGCGCCGGTGCGCTGGCCGGTTCGTCATTGCCGCTCGACCCCGACGGCACTGCTGTCGACCTCGGTTTCGCACGCCGGTTCGAGAACTCGCTCGATGCCGTTGGCTCGCGTGATCACATTGCCGAGGCGTTGTTCGTGCTGACGATGATCGGCATCGACCTGTCGCGCATCGGAGAAGAGCTGGTGTTGTGGACCACCGACGAGTTCGGCTTTGCCCGTCTCGACGACGCCTACGCAACGGGCTCGTCGATGTTGCCGCAGAAGAAGAACCCCGATATCGCCGAGCTGGCTCGCGGCAAGGCCGGGCGATTGATCGGAGACCTCACCGGCTTCCTGGCCACCATGAAGGGTTTGCCGCTCAGCTACAACCGCGACTACCAGGAAGACAAGGAACCGCTGTTCGACGCTGTCGATCAGATCAAGCTGGCGCTGAGTGCGATGACGGGCATGTTGGCCACCGTGGTGTTCGTACCCGAACGCATGCAGGCGGCGGCCGATGCCGAGACGACAGCGGCCACCGATCTGGCTGAGTGGTTGGTGCAGCGCGGGGTGCCCTTCCGCGACGCGCATGCGGTCGTCGGCGCGTTGGTTCGTCAGGCGTTGGGCGGTCCGACGTCGTTGCGCGATCTGGTCAGCGCCGACCCCGCGCTGGGGCCCGATGCGGCGGCACTGGTCGCGCCTGGTGTGTCGGTGCGGCGGCGCGTGACGCCCGGCGGCGCCGGCCCGGTGCCTGTGGCCGAACAGATGATCCGTTTCCGCGCCCGCCTGGCAGAGCTACGCGAGGCGCTCTGAGCGCATCGGTTCCCCGCCGACCTCCGCTGGGGCGAAGGCTGCCACTGTCGTTCTTCACGCGCGACGCCACCGAGGTAGCGCCCGACCTGCTGGGTACCGTCCTGCGCGTGGCCGGCTGGGATGCAACGATCACCGAGGTCGAGGCGTACACGCGCGACGACCCGGCCAGTCACTCGTTCCGCGGTCAGACGCCGCGCAACGAGGTGATGTTCGGGCCGGCCGGAGTGCTGTACGTCTACTTCGTGTATGGGATGCATCATTGCGTCAACATCGTGACCCGTGCCGAGGGCGACGGCCAGGCAGTGCTGATCCGAGCAGTGGTGGTCGATGGCATCGACCCCCGACGCACCACCGGTCCGGGCCGAGTCTGTCGTCAGTTGGGTATCGATCGCGACTTCAACAGAATCACTGCAATCGTTCACCGCGGCGCGGCGCCGACATCCGTGACGGTGACGAACCGGATCGGCATCTCTCGTGCTGCGGACTGGCCGCGCCGGTGGCTCGTGCAGCAGCGCTGACGAGCCGATCGGAATCGCTTGACCAAAACGTCCAGCCGTCCCCCAGCCAGTGGCCCTCAGCCAGTGGCCGGCGCCCAGGCCACCTCGGCGCCGTGGTAGCCCACCTGGGCCAGCAGTTCCTCGACGCCACCGGGCGAGCCACCGGTCCACGTGGTCAACCTGAGATCGGCGTGATCGGCGTTGGCCGGCTCCATGCGCAGCCAGCCCACCGGCCGGTCGGGCGTCGCCCGTTCGCCCGCTGCGTGCAGCGCGGAACGGATCTCGTCTTTTGTCTCGGCCGACATGTACTGCCAGACGATCGAATGAAACACCACGGTGGCACACCGACCCGATGACGTCGGGGTTTCCAACAGTTGGGCCGACACCCACTGGCCGGCATCGGCCTGCACGACTGCAACAGGATCGGCTGCAGCGATCGCCAGCGCTGCGCTCAGCCGATCGAATCGCTCGATCTGGTCGGGCCACAGGAACGACAGCATCGTCAATCGACCCTCATCGCTGGTTGCATCGATCGGCGATATGTCACACGCCGCACGGTGGGCCACGTGAATGCCGGGCTGCAGCGGTGGCAGCGGGCCGTCGGCGAACCACCCGGGTCCGAAACGTACGGTGCTGGCCGAATCTCCGGCTGTGGATTCGCCGGTGTCGTAGAAGAACGACGGCCACCGTGACAGCAGGCCCGCCGACGCTCCGACTTCGAGCGTGCGTACCGGCATGCCATGGTGTGCGGCGACGCGGCAGAATCCGGCGGTCAACGCAACGGCGCGGCCGACCTCGTTGGTCTGCACACTGCGTTGCAGGCCCCGCACGAACTCACCCCGATGGGTGGCCACTGCCGACAGAAAGACGTCGGTGATGTCGCTGCCGGTCCATGCGCCGCCGCACGATGGGTACACGGCGGCCAACTCGGGTGCCATGCCGGCCAGCGCCAGGCGATGCCCGGTGGCCAGGAAGCGCAACGGCACGGCGTCGTGCAGTGGGCGATCGCTGACACCCTCGAGGAGTTCGGCTGTCATGCCACCGGCCAGATGATCGGCTGCCAGCCCGCGCAACAGCGCGGCGTACAACGCCGACCCCACCCGCTCACACCCTGCTGCCTGATGCTCGATGGATTCCAGGGTGGTGAACGTCGCTCCGGGCACGGCGCGAACGTAGTCCGTTCCCGCTGGTGCGATCGACCGCCGGAATCAGTGGGGAATCGCCGCTACGAACTGGCAACATGGTGCACCTATGGACCTCATCGCCGAACTGGCAGCTCGTGGCCTGATCCACGACACCACCGATCGCAACGCGCTGGCGGCGCGACTGGCGCAGGGTCCGATCGGTCTGTACATCGGCTTCGATCCCACCGCCGACTCGTTGCACGTCGGGCACCTGGTCGGACAGCTGTTCATGCGCCGGTTCCAGCTGCGCGGGCACCGGCCGTTCCCGCTGGCCGGCGGCGCCACCGGCATGGTGGGCGACCCTGGTGGCCGCAGCGAAGAGCGAAACCTGCTGGACGACGACACCTTGCGACACAACGTCGAGTGCATCAAGCAACAACTCACCAGGTTGCTCGACTTCGAGCCAGGCCCGTTCCAGGCCACCCTGGTCAACAATGCCGACTGGACCGCACCGGTCACCATGCTCGAGTTCCTGCGCGACGTCGGCAAGCACTTCACGGTCAATCAGATGATGGCCAAGGACTCGGTCAAGTCGCGCCTCGACAGCGAGCACGGCATTTCGTACACCGAGTTCAGTTACATGCTGTTGCAGGCCGACGACTTCCGCCACCTGTACCAACACCACGGGGTCGAGCTGCAGGCAGGTGCATCCGACCAATGGGGCAACATCGTGGCAGGGGTGGAGCTGATCCGCCGCCGCCTGGGCCAGCAAGCATACGCGATGACTCATCCACTGATGACGCGCAGCGACGGTCAGAAGTTCGGCAAGTCGGTCGGTGGATCGGTCTGGCTCGACCCGGCGCGCACGTCGCCCTATCAGTTCCGGCAGTTCTGGGTCCAGAGCGACGACGACACCGTCGGGACATACTTGAAGATGCTCTCGATGCAGCCGATCGGCGACATCGAAGCATTGCTGCTGAGCCACGTCGTCGCCCCCGAGAGGCGCCTGGCACAGCGCACCTTGGCCGCCGAGATGACCACCCTGGTGCACGGACAGGCCGCCAGCGACACGGCCGAGCAAGCCGCGGCGGTGCTGTTCGGTGGCGATCCCAGCGCGTCCTCGGCGGAGGTGTTGGCGGTGGTGGCCGCCGAAGTGCCGTGCGTCAGCGTCCCAGCCGACCTCGATGGACGACGGGTGCACGAACTGCTCATCGCCGCCGGAGTGGCATCGTCCAACAGCGAGGTCGGCCGTCTGCTCACCCAGGGTGCGGTGCGGGCGGGCAATCGCGTGCTAGCTGCAGATGGCTCGCTACAGGCGTCAGACCTGCTCATGGGGGAATTTCTGCTGCTCCGGAAGGGAAAGCGCGACTTCGTGGTCGGAAAAGTTTCAGAAGCGGGTTGACGCTCTGTGCCCGTCCCGATAGCGTAGTTCTTCGCCTCGGAGAGCCCGAAAGGGTCCGAGTGCCGGCACCAACAGCAGCCCACGGGCAGCTGCGTGCCACGAGCTTCGGCTCCTTGAAAACAGAAGAGAAGATAGAACGCCAGTGCGGGCAGCACGTCGGTCGATCGCAAGGTCGCTCAACGGAGCTGTCTGTCAATTCATAAAGCCGACCGGTTCCTACCGGTCGCACAGCCGGAGCGTGATGTCATCAGTATGGGTATTCCCCCGTACGACGTCACCGGCTCAATAACCGAACTTCTCGGGAAACCGAGCATGTTCTTGTTGGAGAGTTTGATCCTGGCTCAGGACGAACGCTGGCGGCGTGCTTAACACATGCAAGTCGAACGAGGCCCATTCAGTAGCAATACTGATGAAGGCCGAGTGGCGAACGGGTGAGTAACACGTGAGAAACCTATCCTGGTCTCTGGGATAACAGTCGGAAACAACTGCTAATACCGGATGCCGTCGGAGCGCTGCATGGCGTACTGACGAAAGGGTTACTGGATCAGGAGGGTCTCGCGGCCTATCAGCTTGTTGGTGGGGTAACGGCCTACCAAGGCATCGACGGGTAGCTGGTCTGAGAGGATGATCAGCCACACTGGGACTGAGACACGGCCCAGACTCCTACGGGAGGCAGCAGTGGGGAATCTTGC
>JANNFQ010000261.1:0-9223 GCA_031380045.1 Acidimicrobiaceae bacterium | reverse complement strand
GGGTCCGGTTGGGGGTCAGGGTTTGGTGTTGACGGCGTTGAGTTCGCCGGTGTTGTAGGTGGTGGGTGTGCTGTTCCAGGTGTAGTCGTTGTCGGGTTCGGTGTAGCCGTCGGCCCAGAAGGTGATGGTGTAGGTGATGGTCGCGGTGATGGTGGCGGTGCCGGGGCCGGGTGGGGTCCACATGCATGGGCCGTTGGGGCCGGGTTCGGTTTGGTCGGGCAGCTCTGGGAAGGCGGGTAACGCTTGGTCGTCGGGTTGGGCGGGGAGTTCGGGGATGCAGTTGATGTCGCCGTGGTATGGGCGGGTGGTGGTGCCTGGTTTGGGGGTGAAGTTGATGGTGAAGTTGAGTTCGTGTGGTTCGGCGATGAGGTGGAGTGTGGTGCCTTTGTAGAACTTGGGGTCTGAGAGTTGGGTTCGCCAGGCGTTGGGGTGGATCGCGAGCCAGGTGGGGTAGCGGGTGACGAGCCCGCCGTAGGTGTTGATGATGGGGTTGGTGAACAGTGTTGGTCGGTCGAGGTGCAGGGTTTGGCGGAGGGTGTCGATGTTGGGGCGGGGGTTCAGGAATGGGTCGAGGAGTGGGACGAGGATGACGCTTTTGATGTTGATTGGGTAGCGGGCGCTGTCGCAGTAGGCGGTGAAGACGCGGATCGCGTTTTCGAGTGGGCCTTGGCTGGTGCCGGTGGTGGTTGGTATTGGGCCGACGGGGTTGCCTTCGATGAACACGTAGTTGCTGGTGATCACGGTGTTTTCGGCGACGCGGGTGCCGTTGGAGAGTTGGAAGTTGTCGCGGTCGGCCACGACGGTGCATGTCGCTGTTTTTCCGCCGGCGAAGGTGGCGAATGCTGATGCCGAGGGGATGCTGGTGTCGCGTTGGAACCCCCCGTTGTCATCGCGAGTCGACACCGACCGAGCCCCAGCAAGCACAACCGGCGGCGGAGCGTGTGAGGAACTCCCGTTGTTTCCTGTGGGCGGGGGGCTGGTTGGAGCGCTGGCGCTCAGAAGTGTGAGAAGTAAGACTTCTACAAACACGCCTCACTCCTCGTGGAGATCTTGTCGACCTTCCAGGCGCCATCGGTCCGGACCATCGTCGCTATCGTTCCGCTGGTTTCGAGCGGCCCGAGTTCGGCCATCTGCCCATTGAGAACGTACGACTGGTTCTCGAGATAGCAATCGAGGACCACTGCGGAGTTGTAGGAGCGGTGATCTCCAAGGACATACGGCCGCAGTGTCACTCCGTTTCCCAACGAACCCAGGTATCCGCCTTGGCGTGCATCTTCGAAGTTGGCGTCGTAGTTGTGTCCTGACTCGACGAAGTAGCGCTCGAACTCGGGGGCTTCAGTGTTGAGAGTTGTCGTGAATGCGCGGTAGTACGCCAGAGACGCGTTGGTGTAGGCCTCGAGGATGGGGATGTCTTCGGGGATGGGGCTGAACACGCTGAAGTCGTTGGGGTCGGATTCCCAGGCGAGGTGGACGAACAGACCTTCGGGGAGCAGTTGGCGGGTGTCGCCGGCGGTGTGGATGCCTGGCGCTGTAGCGACTTTGACGCCGAGGGCGTCGGAGAACATCGGGCCGGTCAGACCTGCGGTCGGTGACATCGCAGTCGTGGTTGGATCGAGGGTCGCGGCGACCGTTGTTTGCACGGTGGTCGTCGCGGCTGCTGTGGTCGCGGGCGTGCTGGTGCTGGTGGTCGGGGCGGCCGGGACGATGGTGTCGAACGAGACGGGGGTGACCTGGTTGCCGCTGTTGGTGCAGGCGGCGAGCATCAGAACAGCCGTGATGGCTGTCGCTGTTCGGAACACTGTCGACTTCATTGCCGGGTACCCGCGCCTTCGATCGGAAAGCCAATCGCCGTGACTCAAGGTAACGACAGATGTCTTTGAACTGATCGAATGACGGACATCGAGATCGGCCGTTCGGAAAAACGGACAGCACATACTGCAACTACACGTGATGTCCAAAAGATTCGCCGAGACCCGAGGATCGGGCGACGAGGATCGGGCGATCGGGCGACGACGGCCACGGCTCTGGGGTCCAACCGGTACGTGGAGTTTGCCATGACCTCGCCACGCCGAAGTCGACCCCGGTTCGGCGCATGGAGCGTTTGAACGCTCTTGCCCCGGTGGTGTGGGCGAAGTGTTCACACGCTGATCGGGGGCGGAGGTGTCGGCGCACCGGAACACGCTCGACCTCATCGACAGATTTGGCGAGGTGCGAGTCCGCTGCACGAAGGGACCAAGCGGAGCAGGTTGTCAGGCTCGACCCAGTCCCGCGTGTCTAGATCAGGTTCTACCCAGCACCGCCAGCGCGACTTCGGGTTGATTGGTGCAGATGCCGTCGATGCCCCACTCGATCAGCTCGCGCATGCGTTCGGGATCGTCACACGTCCACGTGTTGACCTGCAGACCGTGTGCATGACAGTCGTCGATGACATCGCGGCTCAGCAGCCTGACCCACGGGTGCAGCGCAACATGCCCGCGTTGCACCAGCATCGCCGACACGTCGACAGGCACCACCGATGTCAGCCAGGCGGTGCGGATCGGCAACTTCAACTCGTCGGCGATGGCGCGACACCGGTCGATGGTCTCGATGCGGAACGACGAGACCACCCACCGCTGGTGCTCGTCGCGTTCGATCAGTAACTCCATGGTCTGGTCGGCGATGGCGTCGGTGGCATCGAAGTCGGGTTCGTTACTGTCGTTCTTGATCTCGACGTTCACCCACATTCCGGCGCACGCATCCAAGGCCGCCTGCAGGGTGGGCACCGAGGGCGGCAGGTCGGCTGCGTGGGTTTGCACGATGACCCGACCGTCGCGCAGATCGGGGTTGTGATGCACCACCAGGACGCCGTCACGCGTGCGCCGCACATCGAGCTCGGCCGCGTCGCTGCCCATCTGCGCCGCCCTCCGGAACGCCTGGACGGTGTTTTCGGGTTCGGCACGGGATGCGCCACGGTGGGCGATGACCTGAACGGACAGAGTCATGCTGAGCTACCAACCATGCCTAGATACCCCCATCACTCGAAACTATGGGCATATGACCAGGTAGTATGCGCCAATCCGAAGGATTCTCTTGTGTTCGGCACCATTGTTTCCTAGCGTTTCTGAACGGTGCATGTCGACATCGTGAACTCTCTCACAAAGGTGCCTGGCGGGTCCGCCGGTGTCGATCACCAGCCCGACTTCCCCAGCCCCCGAAACATCTAGCAGGGAGTACTGACTGTGACGATTCTTGCGTCGAGCCTTGCCTTGGCGAACGCCGACTACACATGGCGAAGCCAGGCAATCTGTCGAGACACAGATCCAGATCTGTTCTTCCCCATCGGCACGACAGGCCACGCTCTGGTGCAGATCGACAGGGCAAAGGAAGTCTGCGAGGTCTGTCCGGTCAAGAACGATTGCCTCGAGTACGCACTCGAGACGAATCAAGACTCAGGCATCTGGGGTGGCCTCGACGAAGAGCAGCGCCGCAACATCCGCCGGCAGGCAGCCGCCCGCCAGCGCCTGTACGCCTGACTCGCGTTCGCTTGCGCGCCAAACCTGGCTGACCCGCGGTTCGCCGGACCGGTTGGTTCAGGCGATGGGCACGGTCAGGTGCACCACGGTGCCTGTGCCGTCGCGCACGTCTTGAATGCCCACGGCCTGGAAGTCGGATCGCAACCCGGGGCGCATGATGATGGTGCCGCCCAATTCGGTGGTGACCAGTGTGCGCACGATCGACAGCCCCAGCCCGGTGGCCCGGTTCAGCTCGAAGGTGGGGTCCAACCCCACGCCGTCGTTGACCACAGCGATGGCCAGCACGCCGGCGTTGCGGCTCAACTGCACCACCACGTCGCCACCCGCGCTGCCCTCGGGGAACCCGTGATCGATGGCGTTCTGCAGAAGTTCGATGAGCACCACCGACAAGGGCGTGGCCACGGTGGTGGGTAGCCGCCCGCCGTCGCCGTGCACGGTGAACCGAATCGGACGGTCCTGCGATTGCAGACCTTCTTCGGACAACCGCAGCAGTGGCCGCACGATGTCGATGAACGACACGTCGTCGCCCGCCTCGCGAGACAACGTCTCGTGCACCACGGCGATGGTGCGAATTCGGCGCACCGACTCGTTGACTGCCGCCTTCGCCTCGGCCGACGTCAGGCGCCGCGCCTGCAGTCGCAGCAACGACGAGATGGTCTGCAGGTTGTTCTTGACGCGGTGATGCACCTCGCGGATGGTGGCGTCCTTGGACAGCAGCAACTTGTCGCGCTTGCGCACCTCGGTGACGTCGCGCACCAGCAGCAGACCACCTGTGACCTCGCCGCCGGCCATGATCGGCATGCAGCGACTGAGCAACGTGATCTCGGTGGTCTGATCGAACTCCTCGATCACCGGCCGTCGCGTCTCCAGCGCACGCCGCGCCGAGCTGTCGTTGAAACCCATCTCTGTCAACCGCATGCCCAACGCGTTGGCGGTGATACCCACGCGGTGGAACACGCTCATCGCGTTGGGCGAGGCATAGCGCACGCGTGCGTCCTCGTCCAGCAGGATGGTGCCGTCGCCGATGCGGGGCGCCGCACTGGAGTCTTCCAGCGGACCCTCGCTGGGGAACGAGCCCTCTGAGATCATGACCGCGAAGCGTTCGAAGATGGCCACGTACGTGCGCTCGAGTTCGCCGAGCATCTTGGTGTTGCGAGTCGATGTCTCGCGGGCCAGCACCGCAATGATGTCGCCGTGAAAGCGGACGGGCACGGCCAACATGCGCGCCGGCTCGGCCAGACCCTCGACGTCGATGTCACCCTCGTGTAAGCCACCCGCGGTCATGACGGTGTCCAGCAACGGTCGAGACGAATCGGCCGGATCGCCCACGTAGTCGGCGACGTAGATGGTGCGGGCCGTCGCCGGGCGTACCTGCGCCAGCACGACCCAATCGCCGTTGGTGGTGGGCACGTACAGCAGCAGATCGGCGAAACTCAGATCGGCCAGGAAACCCCACTCGGCCACGAGTTGCTGGAGATGTTCGACCTGGGGGTGTGACAGCGAAGTGCGCTGTCTCGCGACGTCCGCGAGTGTTGCCATAAGACCTTGAGTGTGCCAGACCAGCAGGCCGCTCACCCACCATGCCATCGGAGGTCACCTCCAGCCGGTGGTCTTCAGCGCCCTTCAGTCAGGTGACCACCCAGCTCGAGCAACGTGGCCAGATCGGTGACATCGTGATCCAGCGCGGGCGCTGTGACCGTCAGCGCGCCGATCGACTCGAGCTCGCCACGGCGTTCTGCCTCGCGGCTGGCGACGATGGCGATGTCGTGGAACCGCTCGCTGATCTCGGCCAGCACCGATCGGGTGTCGTCCGCATCGGCGTCGATCAGCGAGGCCACCGAGGCGACGAACGCGTTGTCGTCGGTGGCCGCCGACAGTTGTCGAGCAGCCTTGGCTGCGGCCGGCTGGCGAAGCGACGCCGAGAGGGTGCGGTTCAGCACGATGGCTCCCAGCGACATGCCGCGTCGCTGCAACTCACGCGCCAAGTAGCCGGCCTCGTACGCGGGCGCTGCCTCCAGCGTGGACACGACCACGAACGCTGTGCGCGGGTCGACCAGCAACCGCTCGACCTCGTCGGCACGGCGAACGAAGCCCTTCTCCATGGTCTGGAACAGCACGAAGAACTCGGCGATGTCCTGCAAGAACCGGGAACCCAGCACACGGTCTGCCACTTGGTAGAAGGGCTTCGACGCTACCGTGAACAGCCGCGACCGATACGGCACCGTCAGCCAGCGCAACAACCGGCTGCCGAAGAACTCCTTCATGCGGCCGGGAGCATCCAACAGATCGAGCGCGTTGCGCGACGGCGGCGTGTCGATGATGACCAGGTCGTAACGACCTGACGCATGCAGTTCGTGCAGACGTTCCATGGCGATGTAGTCGTGGCTGTGAACGAAGCGCCCCGTGATGTTCTGGTACAGCGGGTTGGCCAGCACCTGTTCGCGCAACGCCGCATCGGGCGCATGGCGCCGGATGAGCTCGTCCCAGCCGGCCTTGGTGTCCAGCATGCCGACCCACAACTGACCGCGTTCGGCGGCAGCTTTCGACAGGTTGGGCGATGCTTGGCGCAGCAGTTCGGGCGCAACCCGTACCTCGGCCGTGCCCAACGGCCCCAGCCCCAACGCGGTGGCCAATCGTCGCGCCGGGTCGACGGTCAACACCAGCACGCGGGCACCCAGTTGCGTCGCCGCAATGGCGCCCAGCGAGGCCGAGATGGTGGTCTTGCCCGTGCCACCGCTGCCACAGACCACGATCATCTCTTTCGACGCCAGCAGCGCGTCAAGGCCCGGCCGGGCGCTGCGGTCGTTGGTGGAACGTTTCGCTGCGACCATCACACGATCTCGTCGTGAATCGACTGGGCCATCAACGTGACCACACGTCGGCCAGTGGCCCGTGTGAACAACTCGGGCACGATGATCACGGGCACCGTGGGACCCAGTGCGGTGCGCAGCCGATCGAGGTGGCCTGCGCCAACTCGCCGCCTGGCCTCGGTCATGCGCGCCGCCTCGACGACCGTGGTGACCTTGCTGCCCGCAGCATCGATCAGCAGCTGCCGCGGCCCTGGCGCGTCGATGCGTTCGAACACATCGAGCTGACGCTCCGAGAACAGTGCGGGCAGCACGCGGTTGGCGACGATGGACGCAATGTCGACACCGGTGTCGCTGCGCACGCGATCGACCAGTTCGAGGGTCTCGGTGACAGGCATCTCTTCGGGGGTTGTGACCACGACCAACCCTGTGCGGGCAGGATCGTCCAAGATCTCGATCATCCAGTTGGTCTGGTCGCGAACCAGGCCGACCTGCACCAGCTGTTGAATGGCACGTGGTGCACCGATCTGGGCAACGATGTGACCGCTGGACTCGGCATCGACGATGACGATGTCGTAGTTGCGCTCGCGCACCTCGTAGCACAGCTTCCCGACTGCGAGGATCTCTTTGACACCGGGTGCCGCGTCGGCGACGAAGTCGAACGTGCGCGCCAGCGGCCCGATGCGGGCGACGAAAGGGATGCGTACGAACAGCCGTAGGTACTCGCGCAACGAATCCTCGGTGTTCATCTCCATCGCCCACAGGTTGGTCATCACCTGGGTGGGTTCGAAGTGCAGTGCCGCCACGTCGAACGCATCAGCCAGTGCACCCTTGGCATCCATCTCGCACACCAGGGTTCGCTTGCCCAGGCTGGCGGCCAGCTCGGCCAATGCAGCCGCGGTGGTGGTCTTGCCGACGCCACCTTTGCCGGTGACGAACAGGAGCTGGCGGTCGAGCAGCGTCAGCCGCCGAACCCGATCTTGCGGTCGCCCTCGGGGCTACCGAGCTCGACATAGGCGATCTTGGCCGCTGCCACGGCGACCTCGCGGTCCTTCTTGTCGGTCAGCCACAGCACATCGACGGCGCCGGTCAGCGCGGCATCGATCTTGGTGCGCAACGCAGCCCGGTCGACGTCGTCGGCCAGCTCGATGCTGAGCTCACGCGGGGACTGGGTGACGCCGATGCGAAGATCCATAGGCGCACATCGTAGGGATCGGTGCCCGCCATTCGGCACTCGGCACTCGGCATTCGGCATTCGGCACCGGGCATTCGGCACACTCGGCCGATGGCCTGATCTGTGGGTACTGTGGCGTTGACGCCATCGTCGGCGACCGCCATGCTGGCGGTCATGACCCGTCGCATCGTGATCGTCGCCTACCCCGGCGTGCAGGCGTTGGACGTGGTCGGGCCGTTCGAGGTCTTTGTCAGCGCCAGCCGCGTCGTCACTGCGGAAGGCACCAATGGCGTCGCGCCGGCGTACTCGGTTCAGCTCGTCTCACCCGATGGCATCTTGGTGTCCACCGAGAGCGGGCTCACGTTGGGCACCCAGCCAATGCCCAGCCCCATCGGCGCCATCGACACATTGGTGCTGCCGGGCGGCACCGGCTCGCGCGTCGCCCGCCACGACGTGCAGTTGATCGGGTGGATCCGGTCTGCCGCGGCGGTGTCGCGACGCATCGTCACCGTGTGTTCGGGAACGTTCTTGGCCGCCGAGGCCGGGCTGGCCGACGGCCGCACCGTGACCACTCACTGGGCCAGGGCGCAACGGCTGGCCGACGACTACCCCAAGGTGCACGTCGATCCCGATCCGATCTACATCCACGACGGCCGTCTGTGGAGCAGCGCAGGCGTGACCGCCGGCATCGACCTGTCGTTGGCGTTGGTCGAGGACGACCTGGGCACCGAGGTCGCCCAGGTGGTTGCGCGCTGGCTGGTCATGTTCTTGCGTCGCCCGGGCGGGCAGACCCAGTTCGCTGCGCCCGTATGGATGCCGCGTGCCGAACGGTCGACGATCCGTGTCGTGCAGGCGCACATCGACCAGCACCCTGCCGTCGACCACAGCGTGCCGGCACTGGCCGCCCGGGCGTCGATGAGCCCGCGAAACTTCACGCGCGTCTTCAGTGCGCAGGTGGGCGAAGCTCCGGGGCAGTACGTCGAACGCGTGCGCACCGAAGCGGCGCGCCGTGCGCTGCAGGACACGACTGACAACGTCGCCACGGTCGCCCGGCGCTGCGGTTTCGGCAGCGCGGAATCGCTGCGGCGAACGTTCGTGAAACGCCTGGGCATCCCGCCCGATCAGTACCGCCGTCGCTTCGGCGCGCTCTGACCCTGAGATCGCCCAGCCCGACCCGTCACCGAACCACGTCTCTCTCAGCAGAAAGCAGTTCCACTCATGCACGTCGCAATACCACTGTTCCCCAGGTTCACAGCGCTGGACGGCATCGGTCCGTACGAGGTGCTGCAACGCATTCCCGACCTCGACATCACCTTCATCGGTCACGAGCGCGGCGAGGTTCGCAGCGAGAACGGATTCCTGGGCATCACCCGCGACGCCACGTTCGAAGAGATGCCCAGCCCCGACATCATCGTGTTCCCCGGCGGAGTTGGCACGCGGCCGCTGATGACCGACGAGCGGGTGTTGGAGTGGGTTCGCAACGCGCACCGCACCACCACCTACACCACATCGGTGTGCACCGGCTCGTTGGTGCTCGCCGCCGCCGGACTGTTGCAGGGACTGACCGCGACCACGCACTGGTCGACCTATCCCACGTTGACCGAACAGGGCGCGATCCCCACCGGTACGCGCGTGGTCGAGCACCTACCCGAGCGGATCATCACTGCGGCCGGCGTCTCCAGCGGCATCGACATGGCGCTGCGCCTGGTCGAGATCCTGTTCGACACCAC
>JANNFQ010000257.1:0-3955 GCA_031380045.1 Acidimicrobiaceae bacterium | reverse complement strand
CATCTCGGCGCAGAACGAACTGGTGCTGCGCGAAGTCGACGTCGAGCGCCGCGAACTGCACGTGAACACCGACTCGGAACGCAATGAGCTGGCGGCCATGTACGAGGGCCACGGCATGGAGCCGGACACGGCCGCCATGGCGGCTTCCGACGTGATGCGCGATCAGAGTCGCGCGCTGGCTGTGCACGCCCGTGAGGAGTTGGGCGTCGATCCCGACGATCTGCCGTCACCGTGGTTGGCATCGGTGCTGTCGTTCGCGTGCTTCATCGTGGGTGCGCTTCTGCCGGTCATCCCCTGGTTCATCGGCTCGGGCACCGCCGCCACGGTCGCCAGCGTCCTCATCGGCACGCTGGCCGCCACAGCGCTGGGATGGACCATCGGTCGCTTCGCCGAACGCAACCGTCTGCAGTCGGCGGTGCGTCAGGTGGTGATCATGCTGGCCGCGTGCGTCGTGACCTACAGCATCGGCAAGTTGCTCGACGTCAAAGTCTCGTGACTGCGCATTGCGCGATGCCACGCCGATCGTGGCGTCATGCTGAGATGTGCGCATGAGTCAACGCAATGTGTTGGGCAACGACCTGGAACCGTGCTCGTACGATCCGATGACGGGCTACTACCGCTCGGGCTGCTGCGAGAACCACGGCGACGATCCGGGCATGCACGTGGTCTGCGTGGTCATGACCGACGAGTTCCTGGCGTTCAGCAAGCAGGTGGGCAACGACCTGAGCACCCCGATGCCGCAGTACGGCTTCGCCGGGTTGAAGCAGGGTGACCAATGGTGCCTGTGCGCAGCGCGCTGGCAAGAAGCGTTCGAGGCCGGCAGTGCCCCGAAGGTGCGCCTGGCATCGACGCACCTGTCAGCGCTGGAGTACAGCTCCATGGCTGACCTGCGCGCCCACGCTGTGGACGGCTGAAGGAGCAGAGCTCAGGCCGGCAGGAAGATGGTCATGCCACGGCCGCCCTGCGCGGCCTTGATGCCGGTCAGCCCGGCGATCTGGACGGGGCTGGTGCGACGGACGACCGTGCCATCGCCCAGCTGGCCGGTGTCGTTGAAACCCCATGCCCACACCTGGCCCGCAGCATTCATCGCGAACGACTGATCGCGCCCGTCACCCACCTCGACGATCCCGGTCAGACCCGGTACCTGCGTGGGTGTCAGCTTGGCCAGAGTGTTGCCGAGACCGAGCTGGCCGCGGTAGCCACGGCCCCATGTGCGTACCGTGCCGTTGGTCATGACGACCACGTTGTGCTCGGCGCCCGCATCGATGTGGCGCACTCCACTGGCGATGATCTGGATTGGTTGCACGCGGTTCACCTTGGTGCCGTCGCCCAGTTGCCCGTACTCGTTCGCACCCCAGCCCCACACGGAACCGTTGGCCTGAGTGACCAGGATGTGATTGCGGCCGCCGGCCAACTCGACCACACCCGTGATGCCGGTGACGGCCACAGGTGACACGCGTCGAGCCGTGGTGCCGTCGCCGATCTCGCCGAAGGTGTTGCCACCCCACGCCATCATCGTGCCGTTCGAGCGGAGTGCGTAGGTCATGTCGCGTCCTGCGGCGACCGCCACGATGCCGGTGAGCCCAGGTACCTGCACCGGACTGGTGCGGTTGTTGATGGTGCCAAGACCGAGTTGGCCCAGCGTGCCGTAACCCCAGGTCCAGACCGTGCCATCGGCACGCAGTGCCACGCCGTGGTAGTGGCCGGCCTCGACCTGCACCACGTTGGTCAGGCTCAATCGCACGGGTGTGCTCTTGTCGACCTTCGTGCCGTCACCGACTGCACCCTTCGAGTTGTCGCCCCACGCCCACACGCGGCCCTGATCGTCCAGTGCGTAGGCATGCTCGCGACCGCTGCTGATGGCGACGACGTTGGCGATGCCGACCAGCGGGCCGGGGGTCAGCCGCATGGTGGTGGTGCCGTTGCCCAACTGCCCGTCGGCATTCAGGCCGGTGGACAGTGGCACCGTGCCTACCGCCGACACGCTGCCCGACTGGACCAGCCCCGCGGTCAGTGCGCCCGCGATCGCCGCCGCGATCAGCACGGTGCGCCCCAACGTGAACCGTCGCCGTTGATGGATCTGCATGGTGGACTCGCCTTGTCTCGATGGGCCGACATCATGCGGCCGGTGTCTGATTGCCGGTTTCTTGTTGTGCTGATGGAAGCCGAGTTGGATGTGTCGGTCAGACCGGCCCACCGAGGGGCGCCGCGCCGCCGCGCACCTGACTGCCACCATCACGATCAGTGACATTCTGCCGCTCTCCGTAGCCGAAGACAAGGCCCGCCGACAATCTGGGCCGAATGGCCGATACGTTCGCCCTTATGAGCGACGTCCACACACATCGGTCCGACAATGTGTTGACCGACGATGTGCTGACCGACGATGTGCTGGCCCACTCGGCGCCAACCGACGATGTGCTGACCGACGTGCTTCCCGAGGCGCTGGTCGAGATCGCCGCAAGCGCCGGCCTGATCGCTGTACGTGGCAAGCCCATGCTGCGCGGATGGTCGCACGTGGTTGCCTTCATCACCGTCGCCACGTTGGGCGCCATCTTGGTTGCCATCTCCGACACGTCATCTCGCGAGCGATGGTGGCTCGCTGTGTACGTGGCCGGCACGTTGGCGATGTTCGGGGTCTCGGCTCTGTACCACCGGTTGCCGTGGCGCCCGCGCGCCCTTCGCATCATGGGCAAGCTCGATCACTCCACGATCTTCCTGGCCATCGCCGGCGCATACACACCCACCGCCATCGTTGCCCTCGACGGCTGGCAACGGCCGGCGGTGCTGGCTGCAGTGTGGGGTGGCACTCTGGTCGGCGTGTTGCTGGAATGGTTGCCGGTGCACGTACCGCGTTGGCTGTTCACATCGGTCTACGTGATCGTCGGTTGGTCGGCCGTGCTGGCGCTGCCACAACTGTTCCGTGGGCTGGGCGCCACTGGCTTCAGTCTGCTGCTCGGCGGCGGAATCCTCTACACGTTGGGTGCCGTGGTCTATGCCACCAAGCGTCCCGATCCGTGGCCGAGGGTTTTCGGCTTCCACGAGGTCTTCCATGCTTTCACCCTGGGCGGGGCCGGCTGTCATCTGGCGGTCATCAGCTTCGCAGTCATCCCACGCATGGCCGGATGAGCCAGAACATGACTGAATCATGGTGGGGCACGGCCGGATGAACGAGATCGTCGCGCCGGCCCGCCAGTGGTTGGCCGACCAGATCCGAGCGCGGGTCGTCGGCCCCCAACCATCGGGAAAGCACGCCAGCATCATCGACGCGCCAGGGCCACGTTGGTTCGCCGAAGACAGCGCCATTCGCATCATCCACTCCGACGCCTCCATGTTCGTCGGCGGTCTGCGGGCGCTGCTGTTGCAGTCGCTCCATCCACTGGCAATGGCCGGGGTTGCCCAGCACAGCGACTACCGCAACGATCCGTGGGGACGCTTGCAACGCACCGCCCAGTTCTTGGCCGCCACAACCTTCGGACCCACCGCCGTGGCACAGAGCGCCGTCGACCGCGTTCGGGCGGTGCACCAGCGGGTACACGGCGTCGCGCCCGACGGCCGGTCGTACTCGGCCAACGATCCGCACCTGCTGCGTTGGGTGCACATCTGCGAGGTCGACAGCTTCTTGGTGGCATACCGCCGCTACGGATCAGCCGAACTCACGCCGCAGGCAGCCGATCAGTACGTGCGCGATGCCGCCGTGGTCGCTGGCGCATTGGGGGTCAACGATCCTCCGCGAACGGTGGCCGAACTGCGCGGCGAGTTCGCCGATTTCCGGCCCGAACTGCGCGGCACTCGCCAGGCCCGCGAGGCCGCCCGATTCTTGCTCATCGAACCACCGCTGCCGTTGGCGGCTCGCGCCCCGTACGCGGTGTTGGCAGCGTCGGCAGTATCGCTGCTGCCCGCGTGGACACGATGGCCGCTGCGGCTGCCGCTGCTGCCGTTCAGCGAAACGATGCTG
>JANNFQ010000189.1:0-2886 GCA_031380045.1 Acidimicrobiaceae bacterium | reverse complement strand
CGGCGCGCATCCTGCGGTACCTGGATGCCGATGTCATCCGCAGCAACCCGAAGATCATGATGGGATTCTCCGACTCGACGACGCAACTCGTGTACGCGCACCAGCTCGGACTGGTGACGTTCAACGGGCCGGCCGTCATGGCCGGGTTCGCCCAGCTCGGAAACTTTGCACAGGCCGAGGCGCACATCAGGTCGATGCTGTTCGAACCCACGGACCGGCTGGTCTACGAGCCGTACCCGCACTGGGTCAACGAATACGCGCCGTGGAACCAGCCCGACAGTGCCCAGCCCGAGAATGCCCAGCCCGAGAATGCCGGCGGAGTCGGCGAGTTGCGGCCGCACGACGGATGGCACTGGTTGAACGGAACGGGTCGCCGCTCGGGGCAGTTATTCGGCGGTTGCGTGGAAGTCTTGGAGTTCTTGAAGGGCACACGATGGTGGCCTGGCGCTGCCCCCGACATCGGTGCCGACTTCTGGGACGATCGGATCCTGTTTCTGGAGACATCCGAAGACAAACCCACCGTCGGCCAGGTGAAGTACTGGTTGTTCAACTACGGCGTCCAAGGCGTGTTCGAACGCGCGGCCGGTCTGATCATCGGACGAGCTCGCGACTACACCGACGACGACAAGCGTGAGCTGGACCAGATGATCGTCGACACGGTCGTCGGCCAGTTGGGCGCTCGCGACCTACCGATCGTGACGAACATGGACTTCGGGCACACCGACCCGCAGTGGATCCTGCCGCTGGGCATCACCGCCGAGCTGGACTGCAACCGGCGCACGTTTGCACTGACTGAAGCCGCGGTCAGCTGATGGCCGCGGCACCTGGCTATTGGAAGGTCGCGACTATTGGAAGGTCGCGACTATTGGAAGGTCGCTACGGCGCTGGCCGTGCGGGCCAGCAGATCCTCGTTCAACCGGCAACCCAGGCCGGGCGTGTCGCTGAGTTCGATCCAACTGTCGACGGCGCGCAGATGCTGGGCCAGCGGGTAGTCGCGCCGTTCGATGCTCCACTCGGGCGGGTCGTAGGGCCACTCGACCCACAGCGAACCCTCGTGTCCAACGGTGCCGGCGATGAGATGCAGGTTTGCGAGAACGCCGATGCCGTTGCCCCATGTGTGGGGGGTGAAGATCTTGCCGGCCGCGCTGACCTGCCGGGCCAGCACGGCCAGGCCGCTGATGCCTTGGGAACACACGCAATCGGGCTGGAACACGTCCAGGCAGTCGCGTTGCAGCAGCTCGCGGAACTCGTACGGCTCGCGTGTCATCTCGCCGCCGGCGATGCGCATGGTGCCCAGCTCGCGCACACGTCGGCGCAACTCGGCCATGCCGTCGTAGTCGCCTCGGTGCAGCGGCTCCTCCATCCAGAACACGTCCTCGGCCTGCAGCCGAGCCGCGACCATGGTGGCCATCTCGACGTCCCACGGCTGCGCCGTGTCCCATGGCATCCGCCATCCCTGGTTGCAGTCGACCATCAGCGTCAGTCGGTCGCCGACTGCATCGCGTATGGCAGCGATGACCCCCAGGTCGTCGTCGATCGCCGGTCGCCCGAAGCGCACCTTCATCGCCTGGAATCCGGCGTCGATCATGCGCTGTGCGGTCTGCACCATCAGTGGCACCGAACGATGGACGGCGCTGGATGCATACAGCCGCAGCCGGGGCGATGTGCCGCCGAGCATCTGCCACACGGGCCGTCCTTCGATCTTGCCGGCCAGATCCCACAGGGCGAGGTCGAGCGGCCATGGCCTGCCAGCGTGGAACTGGATGTTGGCCAACCGCGCCGCGTGCTGGCCGAGGTCCAAGGGGTCTTCGCCGATGAAGTACCGCGCGTAGTCGGCGAAGCCGTACATGACATCGCCCGACCCGATGCCCTCGTTGCCGTCGCTGTCGCGGACGCGCACGATGGTGGCGGGGAACTTGGTGCGCGGCTGTGGGTCCCACGATGCGGGAAACGGCGGGTCAAGTGGTAGCTGATGATGGGTGATGTCGATGGCGACGATCTGGCTCACGGTTGTCAGCCTGGCACCCTGATGGCAGCGCGATGCGACCCACAGAGATCCACCGTCCCAGTCGCCAGAATTCCTGAGACACTCGTACAAGGAATCGCACGGCAAATCCTGATGGCGGGTGTAGTGTCACGGCCCGTGACCGAGATCGCCGCCACCACTTCAGATGGGCGGCGCGGTGGCCGCGAACGCAACCAGGCCAACCGGTCGCGACTGCCAGAGCAACTCGCGTGGAAGCAACCGCAGATGCGTCTGAACCACACCGAGGTGGTGTCGGCCGACGAGTTGGAGTCCATCCATCTGGCGTCGCTGACCATCCTCGAGCGCATCGGAATGGAGTTCTTCGACGCCGAGTCGCGCAGCATCATGCGCCAGGCCGGCGCTGAGGTCGACGAGTCGAACGGTCGTGTCAGGTTTCCACGAGAACTGGTGCTGCACAGCATCGCCCTGGCCCCCGCCGAGTTCACCCTGCACAGCTGGAACCCTGCGCACAACCTGCGCATCGGCGGTCGCTGGATGGCCTTCGGTACCGTGGGCAGCGCGCCGCACTACATCGACCGGGAGGGGGTTCGTCGCACCGGTGATCGCAATGGTTTCCGCGACCTGCTGAAGCTGGCGCAGATGTTGAACACGGTGCACTTCATCGGCGGGTACCCCGTCGAGCCCGTCGACATCCATCACTCGGTGCGCCACATCCACGCCGCACACGACGTGCTGACCTTGACCGACAAGTCGCTGCACTGCTACAGCCTGGGGCGCCAGCGCAATCGGGATGTGCTCGAGATGGCACGCATCTCGCGGGGCATCGACGACGCCACGTTGCTGCGCGAGCCGTCGGTCTTCACGGTCGTCAACTCGAACTCGCCGCTGCGCCTCGACAC
>JANNFQ010000171.1:0-3962 GCA_031380045.1 Acidimicrobiaceae bacterium | reverse complement strand
CAAACCGGGAAGTTCGGATTTCTGGCACACTCGTGGCATGCCCGTTGCCGTCCACCATGTCGACCACCCGCTCATCGCCGATGCCCTGGTGCGCGTCCGCGATGTCGCCACGCCGAACGCCCTGTTCCGCCAGGAACTCGAGCGCATCGGGTCGTTGCTACTGGCCGAGGCCACTCGCAGCCTGGCGACTCGGCCGGTCAGGGTGCAGACGCCACTGACCGAGACCGGCGGGCGCGAGCTGGTCTCGCAGCCCATCGTGGTGCCGGTGCTGCGAGCCGGACTGGGCTTCGTGCATGCGGCGCAGGAACTGATGCCCAACGCCGACATCGGCTTCATCGGCATCAGTCGCGACGAAGAGACGTTCCAGCCCAAGCCCTACGTCAACAAGCTGCCCGAAACCTTGGCCGGCCGGCAATGCATCGTGTTGGATCCGATGCTGGCCACCGGCGGGTCGTTGGCGCATGCGTGCAAGCTGTTGCTAGAGCGCGGCGCGACGGGCACGATCATCGTGGTGTGCGTGTTGGCTGCGCCGGAAGGCATCGCCGTGCTGGAAGCCGCCGGTCTGGATCTGGCCATCTACACAGCGGCCGTCGACGAGCGGCTGAACGAGAACGCGTTCATCGTGCCGGGGTTGGGTGACGCCGGCGACCGCCAATTCGGTTCGCCGGCGTGACGTCGACGCCATCGCTGGCGGAGCGATTGGGGCACCAGACCGGCGCTCGCCTACTGATCGTCAATGCCGACGACTTCGGCACACATCACGGCGCCAACGTCGCAATCGTCGAGGGGTTTCGGCACGGCTCGCTCAGCAGCACATCGCTGATGGTGCCGTGCCCATGGGCGGCCGGCGCAGCAATCGACACGCAGCGGGCGGTGACCGATGGCGTCTCGATGGACGTGGGTGTGCACCTGACGTTGACCAGCGAATGGCCCAAGTATCGGTGGGCATCGATCATCGGCAATCCGATCCTGCGCGGCGACGACGGGCGGATGCATGTCAGTCATGCAGAGTTCCACAGGGCGATGGCAGCGGCTGGCGCGGCTGGGTTGGCCGCCGTGCGTGCCGAGTGCGCCGCGCAGATCGAGTTGGCATTGACGTGGGGCGTTGACGTCACCCACCTCGACGGCCACATGGGCGTGATCTACTCCAGCGCCGAACTGCTGGACATCATCATCGACCTGGCTGTCGAATACCGCTTGCCGATGCGCATGGTGTCGCCATCGCACGAGCGCTCGATGGGTTTCGATTGCCGACGACCTGCGGCCGAGCGCGGCGTGCTGTTCCCCGACTCGTTCGTCGAGACCTACCTCGACGCCAGACCACAGCACGAACGGGTCCTCGCGGCACTTCGGCCCGGCGTGACCGAGATCCTGCTGCACCCGAGCGTTGCCAGTGCCGACATGTTCGCCGCGTTCGACGACGCGGCCGAGCGCGTCGCCAACTACGAATTCACCCTGCCGGGCGGTGGATTGCAGGAGCTGGTCGCCCGGCACTGGACCCGGTTGATCGGTTTCAGGGCGCTGCGCGACGCGCAGCGTGGCGACGTCGACTACTGAGCCAGTAGGCCTGCGCCCAACGGTTCCAGATCTCGTTCACCGTGGCACTGGCGAAGTGTCATGGTCAGCTCGGCCGTGCGGGTCGCGACGTCGGACGAGTGGGCCAGCGGACCGGGACCGGCACCCACTTGCAGATGGTCGAGGGCTCGAGTGGCTGCCCGCTCGACGGAGTGACGAACGCGCCGTGCGCGCTGCTCGGCTGCGGGCATGTCGCACGGGTTGCTGTCGATCGACCGCGCCGCTTGGCCGATGATCGCGTCGATCGCAGCCAGCTCGGAATCGGCAGCACCGAGGTGAGCCAGCGAATGTGGGTCGCTCCGTCGCCACACGGCGAGGTAGGCATCCATCACACCGGCCAACCCGCCCGACCAACACGCGGCGACTCCGATCGCGCCGTGCCAGAAGCCCGGACGATCGAGATACCCGCCAGTGCGCAGTGGCGCGACGGAGGTTCCTGCGACCCGATCGAAGTGCATCGAACTGGTACCGATGTCTGCGAAGGTCGAAGTGGTCCACCGATCGTCGTCGACCACCCTGCGCAGATCGGCAACGGCGACATCGAACAGCTGCGGATGTCCGTCGAACATCGCCACGACCAGCGCTCGATCGACGATCGTTGCGCCACCACACCATGGCAGCGTGCCGTCCAGCCGGGCCGAAGCAGCAGATCCTGAGGCGATCACCGGTTGCGGTCCGCTGGCCGCCCACACACCGTAGGTCGCCGTGGCATCGACCAGATCGGTGCCCAGTTCGGCTGCGATGGCGCGCGCGTCCTCGTGCGCCTCGACCAGTCGCGCCAACGACATGTCGAGGCGAGCGAGACGGCGAAGCTCGGCAAAGCGTTGGCTGGTATCGCCCGTGCCCGGCAATGGCAGCGGTCGTTCGATCTGCGCTCTGAAGCGATCGGCCAATGTCAGTTGCGCGTTCATGCCGGTTCTCCCAACTGGACCAACAGGTCGGCGAAGCCGCCCCGAGCTCGACCTGCGCGTCGGCCGCTGGTCACTACAGCAACATCGATGGTTCGCACGATTGCGGCGCCGACCGAGGTCAGCTCTCCGGCCAAGCCATGGTCCTCGGACACACCGACACGGGGCCACCCTCCCACCGCCAGATAACGATCGGCCCGCAGTCCGAAGTTCGCGCCGTGCACGTGGTCGTGGCTGCCATCCGATCGGAACACGTACCGATGAGCAAACTTCGCGGCGACATGCGGCGGGTGATCGTCGAAGTTGTCGACCGACACGATCCCGAGCACAGCGTCGGCTCCGCGGCCCGCGTGGACGAGCTGATCGGTCAACCACCGCTGCGGAACCTCGCAATCGGCGTCGGTGTTGGCGATCCACGTGTGTGCCTCGCCCAGCCGCGCCAGACCAGCGGCGACGCCGGCGCGTCGCGCCGAGCCGACCTCTCCCCACTCCCCCACGATCACCTCACCGCTGCCGGCCAGCAACCTCGCAGCGATGTGCGCTGTGCCGTCGGTGCATGAATCGGCGGCGACCACCACCCAGGTGTCCACATCGCATTGCCGTCGGGCCTCGCGCGTCGCCAGCAGCACCGACAGCAGACAGCCTTCGATGCGCTCTTCCTCGTTGCGTGCCGGGATGACGACGATCACTGACCGGATCGCTGCCGACTGCATCGAGGTGGTGAGGGCCGACACTTCCGTCGTCATGGTCGACCCCAGGCATCGATGCGGACCTCGGCCTCGACATAGACGAAGTCGGGTTGCCCGATTGACGTGCGCAGCACATCACGGCATACGTCGTGCACCTCGTCGCCGTGCAACAAGTGGTCGTCCGAGCGACCGCGCCAGTGTGCGGCGACAAACGTGCCACCGTCGTCCACCAGGTCGACGAACCGACGAACCAGATCGCCGAGCGCGTCGCGTTCGAAGTAGTAGCCGAACTCGGACATCACGACGAGGTCGAAACCTCCGTCGGGCCACCAGTCGGGCACGGTCGCCTGGACCACTGATGCCCCGGGATACCGTCCAGCCAACAGTTGCTCCGCTTGGCGCGCAGCCGTGGGCGCTGCCTCGACTGCGATGACCTCGTCGCATCGCGAGGCCAGCCGTTGGGTCAGCTCACCGATCGATGACCCTGGCTCGAAGCACCGCCGGTACCTGGCCTTGGGCAGCATGGCCATGATCAGGTCGTACCGACGCTGCTCGTACCACGAGGTCGCGAAGTTCCATGGATCTGAGTCGGCCTGATACTTGTCCTCGAACGACTGCGGGTCCACGCGTCGAGACATGGGGCTGTCGTTGGTGCAACTGTCGATCGGCGGGCCGTGGGGGGTCATCCTCATCCGCTACCCCGACGGGTGAAGCGGCAAACGGTCTTCACTCATTCGTGTGCACCGCCGCCTTCGGCAGGCTCAGCCGACTCGGTCGACCTCGCAGATGT
>JANNFQ010000164.1:0-8408 GCA_031380045.1 Acidimicrobiaceae bacterium | reverse complement strand
GGTGACTGATCTGATGATCACGGTGCGACCCGTCAGCATCAGCGATTGCTTCCCACTGCCGGACCACCTGCTGAAACGATTCGAACGACAAATTCTCGGCGTGTACCAAGAAGATGTCGATCACATCACCCAGCTGGTCACGGACCCGCTGGTTCGCGAAGACCCGCCCCAACTCGAACGCCTGGCTGACACCAAGCACGCCTGCGGCCAGAGCTTCGGCGACTTGGGGCAACACATCGAACAAGCGTGCCAAACGCGCCCGCGACCTGGCTTCGCCGTCGGACCAGCGGCACAACGCCCTGGCCCAGCTTTTCACGCTGGTGTGCTGATCGTCGCGGAACACTTCACGGCGGTCGACCTCACCCAACAACTCCGCCAACTCGGCCTCGATATGGCAGCGTTCGCGATCGAGCATCTGCAACCGGTTGACCAGACCAGGGCTGTCCAGTTCGCGGACCACCCGGTCCCACACCGATTCGAACGCCACCGCCGTTGCCATACCACCACTCTCGCAGAGGGGTCTCACACAGTTCCCCGGCACGCGAACCGAACCGGTCAGCGGGTTGTCGGTGCCGATCGACGGTGAACCGGACGAACCGATCCGCCGTCGCGATCAGGCGAAGCGAACCACCGGCTTGACCACCTTCCGATCTCGGCCAGCGACCCGCTGACACCATGGGTGGCGCCGTACTTCGCGGCCAGCTCGAGACGGCTGTGGTGCTTGTCGACGGCGATGATCGTGCCGGCCGGTCCGAGCGTCTCGAGTTCCAGCCCCTAAATGTCCACCTTCACCGCCGAGTGCGCGGTGACCACCGAGTGCGATGCGAACGACGATTGCCCGAAGAAGTGCGATCCCACCGGGTTGCCCTGCGCGTCGGTGAACGACGAGCTGCCGTCCAGCCGACCCGGAGCGAATCCGGAGTTCTTCAGGTTCAGCGGGTTGAAGTTGTAGCAACCCGACGGGTTGTGCAGCGAGCACGACGGGCACGATCCCCAGCTGTCGAAGCTGAGCACCACATGGTCGCCGGGCACCACGTGGGTGACGTTCGCACCGTCGCTGCCAAAAGGCCGGCACGCCCCCGAATGCCCACGCCGAAACGGTACTGCCCATGCCGCGTGCCGCGACTCAGACGGCGGCAGTGAAGCCCGCTTCGAAGAAGTCGATCATCTCCTCGACGGTCGTCGCTCTGGTCCAGGGAAGCGATGCGCCCCACGACTCGTTCCACATGGCATGCGGTGAGAGGTTCCACGGGCCGACGTACACGTACGGCCGATCGTGGTCGGCGTCGCCCGGCGACCCACCGATGTTCACTTCGCGCACGGTGATCGCCAGGTCGAAGTGGTGCGGGAACAGCTGCGCGATCGTCGGCTGATCGGACGAATGGCGGCGACGCACTTCGGCCAGTGCAACATCGACCGATGCGAAGAACTCGGCCAGCGTCGCCGCGTCGAGCGCATCGATGCTGAGCGTGTCGGCGGGTGTTGGCGCATCGTCGGGCAGTGTCACGCCGACGAACGACGCTGCGGCGGTCAGCGTGGTGATCGGTACCCACACTTCGTTCTCGCCGTGCTGCACGACCAATTGCGTGCCGTCGACGCGGACGCGGCGCTGCAGCGACTCGACCAATCGTTCCGGTTGCCCGAACCCGCCCGGCGACACGCGCAACGTGACCAGTTCGGTCGTGCCCTCCAGATCGGCGGCCAGTACGAAGCGAGCGAGATCATGCAGGGCGTTGCGGGTGTCGACGGGCGATCTCATGGCGCTACCGAGCTCGGCATGGGGGGTCAGGCCTGCTCGCCCAGGCGGGTTCGGCACAGCCATCCGAACACGTTGTCGCCGTTCGAGGGCGGGCCCACCGATCGATACACCGCTGCGGCCGCAGCCTCAGAGACCACCCGGGCCTCCGCCCCGACCTTGACCTCGACCTCGGCTGCGCGTTCGGCCAGTACGAAGAACGCGACGGCTTGGCCGACCGTTGCAGCGGCCGTGAGCAGACCGTGATTGGCCATGATCAGCAATCGATGCTGGCCGAGCGCCGCTGCCAATCGCGCCCCGATCGTGAGATCCAGGACGTCCAACTCCTCGCCGTCGAACACCGATTGATCGTCGTGAAATGCGCACGCTTCTTGGCTGATGGCGCGGATCGGACGAACCAATGCAGCGAACGGTGTGCCGTAGCCGGTGTGCGTATGGGCCACTGAGACGACGTCCGGTCGGGCCGCGTGAATGGGCGCGTGAATGCAGAAGGCCGCACCGTTGATGGGCGCACCGTTGGGGTCGTCGCCGTGCGCGGTGCCGTCCGGGCCGACCAGCACCAGATCGGCCACGCTGGCTTGGCTGAACGGCACGCCGTACTTCAGCAGCCAGAACGAATCGGTGTGCTGCGGATCGCGGGCACTGATGTGGCCCGACCCGTCGTCGCCCCATCCGTAGCTGCCGAAGATGCGGTACCCCTGGACGACTTGTTGTTGGCGATGAACCCGTTCGGCCAACAGGTGGGTCAGGTCGACCTCGTCGCTCGAGTGTTGGGTCATCTGTTGCGTCATACGTGGCTCGATTCCTGATCGGCGAACGACCCGAGTGCCTCATCGGCAAACGCCGCGAGGGAAGGGTATTGCAGCTCGACGTGCACGTCGACGGTCGGTGTTGCGCCGCCGCCGTCGCGATCGTGACGTCGGTCGATCCACACCGAGGGCAGACCCAGGTGCCGCGCTGGTCCGTGATCGTGGAACAGCGACTGCGCGACGTGCAGCAGTTCGCTGCGCTGCACGCCCAGTCCGGGCAGTTGCTGGAACAGCGCGTCGAAGTGACCGAGCGCCGGCTTGTACGAGCCCACATCCTCGGCGGTGATGACCAGATCGAACTCGACACCCAGGCGGCGATTGCTGTTGGCGAACGAGATGCGATCGATGTTCGACAGGATGATCAGGCGATACCGCTGCTTCAGCCGGCGGAGCGCCAACGCGGTGTCGGCGAATGCCGGCCACGCGATGACGCTGGCGCCGAACTCGGCGCACTCTGCCTCGTCGACATCCACGTGCAACGACTGGCCGATGCGTCGCAGCGATTCGGCCAAGACGTCGGGGTACAGCAGGGTGGGATGCTCGGCCTGAACAGCACTCTCGTGGTGCCCGTACAACTCCAACAGTTCGTTGGGCGTTCGGTCGACACCGTGCCAGGCGCACCATGGTTGGAGTGATTGCAGGATGCCGGTCTCCCAATCGATCAACGTGCCGTAGCAGTCGAAGCTGAGCGCGCGATAGGTCTGGAACTGGGTCATGAGATGTCCTTGTGTGCCGTGGGGCGGTCGAGGGTTGGCGACAGCGATGTCACCGTGTGGTCGAAGTGTTCGCGCAACAGACGACGGCAGCTGTCGTAGCGCTTGCGTTTCAGTGCGGAGACGATTCGGCGGTGTTCGTCGACCAGTTCGTCGACCGACTCGTACAGTCGGCGTTGCAGCGCGATCACCAGACGCGTCTCGTTGGCCAGCCCCTGGAACAGGCGCAACAGACGTGGGCTACCGGCCGAGGCGACGAGCGATTGGTGCAGCGACACGTCGGCCTCGACCACGGTGCGCCAAGCGACATCAAGGCCCAGCGACTCGAGCCGAGCAAGCGCAGCAACGAGCAACGGGATGGGTGCAGCATGCCGCTGGATCAGGTCGATGGCGGCCAACTCGATGGCGGCACGCGCTGTGTACAGGTCGGCGATGTCGGCAGCCGTGAAGACCGGAACGCGTGCACTGTGGCCGCGATCGCGAACGACGAAGCCTTCAGCGGTGAGGACCTGAACCGCGGCACGGATCGTTGGTCGAGCGGCTCCGAACTCTTCGGCCAGCTCGGTGTCGCGCAACAACTGGCCGGGCTGCCGGGCACCGTCGAGCAACTGATCGCGCAGGGCGGCGACCACCGCGTCGACCACGGTGGTGGTGCCGGGGACAGAGAGCATTGTCGAACTGTATAACAGTTAGGCAGTATCGACACCCTGGCCCTGTTCGCCGACTGATTCCGGTCCGCCACCGCGTCGCTGACAACGTCCTGACGGACCGGAACACGTCGAGGAAACGCTGCGGGTCACAAGCGGGTGAACTTGCGGGTCGACAGGGTGGCGAACACCACCAGGATGAATGCTGACCACGCCAGCGATCGGAACACGAACCAGGTGGTGCTGTGGCCCAACAGTGCCTGCGTGTCGCCGCCCAGCACCAGGGCGCGGATGGCGCCGACCATGGCCGTGACCGGTTGGTTCTCGGCGATGGGTTGCATCCAGCCGGGCATCGACTCGACCGGCACGTACGCGCTGGACACGAAGACCAGTGGGAACACCGAGAACGAGATGCCCTGCGCGGCCTGTGCATTGCCGGAGATGAGGCCGAGGAAGATCTGCAGCCAGCTGATGGCCGCAGCGAAGATGACGCACAGCCCCAACGCGGCAATGGTGCTCAGGAACGTCCCGTGCACCCGGAAACCCACGGCGAAGCCGACCACGATGGTGACGAAGGTGCCCCACATGATCAGTGCGGTGTCGGCCATGGACCGGCCCAACAGCACGGCCGCACGCGGTATCGGCAACGAGCGCAACCGGTCGTACAGACCGCTGTCGGCATCTTCGGCCACACCGACCGCACCACTGGCGAACAGGCCGCTGACGGCGGCCAGCGCGGGGATGAGGAAATCGACGTACTTGACGGGACCGGTCTGGATCGCGCCGCCGAACACATATCGGAAGATCAACAGGAACATGACCGACGTGATCGAGCTGACCACGACCAACTGGGGCGTGCGGATGAACTGCTTGATGGTGCGGCCCGCGAACGTGGTTGCGGTGGCCCACGCGCTGGGTGGGGCGGCGGGCGCCGTGATCGACGTGCTGATGGTGCTGGCGTTCATTCGGTACCTCCGGTGAGTGCGAGGAAGACCTCGTCGAGAGTGGGACGGCGCAGGCCGATGTCGTCCAGCTCGATGCCGCGCTCGGCAATCGTCCGAACCGCGTCGGCCAGTCGTGATGTGCCATCCCGAACCGGTACGGCAGCGCGGCGGGCGGGTACGTCCAAATGTGGTGGCTCGGTGCCCAGTGGCGCCAAGATCTGGGCCACGGTCGACAGGTCGCCGCCGTGCCTGACCCTGATCTCGATCACGTCCTGGCCGGCCTTCGACTTCAGCTCGGTAGGGGTGCCGGTGGCGATCGAACGCCCGTGATCGATGATGACGATGTGGTCCGCCAGTTGGTCGGCCTCCTCGAGGTACTGCGTGGTCAGCAGCACGTTGGTGCCGCCGCTGACCAGTGAGCGGATGGACTCCCACAGGTCCATGCGAGTGCGTGGATCCAGGCCGGTCGTCGGCTCGTCGAGCAGCAGCAGCTTCGGTGCGCCCACCAAGCTGGCACCCAGGTCGAGCTTGCGGCGCATGCCACCCGAGTATCCCTTCACTGGACGGTCGCCGTCTTCGATCAGGTTGATCTCGTTCAGCACCACGTCGGCTGCGGCCCGCGCCGCGCCCTTCTCGTGGCCGAACAGACGGGCGATCATGATCAGGTTCTCGCGGCCGGTCAGCGCCGGTTCGACTGCGGCGTTCTGGCCGGCCAGGCCGATGACCCGGCGAACCAGTTCGGGCTTGGCGATGGCGTCGATACCGGCCACCCGCAACATGCCGCTGTCGGGGCGCAGCAGGGTGGCCACGGCCTTGACGAACGTGGTCTTGCCGGCCCCGTTCGGCCCCAGGACCGCGGTCACTTTGCCGGCAGGTGCGGTGAGGTCCAGACCGGCCAAGGCGTGAACATCGCCGTAGTGCTTGGTCAGGCCCACCGCTTCGATCGCGGGCGCGCCGTCGGAGGACGAAGTCGAAGTCATGCCAGCAGTGTGCCGGAGCAAAGCGGTCAGAGCATGACCGGATTAGCAAGTTGTCTTCGGACCAATCACCCAGCGATTCGACGGTTCCATTCGGCGTCGTCGGCCAGTGCGATGGAGGCAGCCATGGCGACGACATCGTCGAGGGCCACGTTCTGAGCGCCGAAGTCGATGACCTGACCGTCGATGACCAGGCCGACCTCCACGAGCGATGCATCGGCATCGACCGATGCGAACACCTGGCCGATCGGTGTGTCGACCACCTGGATCGACCACGAAATGCCGGCGTTCAGTGCGTCGATGCCGTGGTTCGCCTCGGCGTACATCGTGATCGTCTGATCCTCGGGACCGTTCCAGGTGATGCCATGCGCGTTCCGCGGATCGTGACTCCACGGAACTTCGGTGAAGTCGGCAGCCGCAGTGCCGACATGCAGTCCTGTTGCGTCGTCGGCGGCCAACTGGTCGGCAACGAACTGCATGTCGACGGCCGACAGCCCACCCGAACGCAACCACAGGTACTCACCCGATGGTCGAACGATCCCGAACCCGAAAGACGGCCACGACGACGACGTCGTCATGTCACGAAGCCCGACGTCGATCTGATCTCGCACTTCAGATGCCGGCGTCGAGAACACCGCCACCACGGCAGGCCGTTCACCCGGCCCGAAGAACGTTCGAACGTCGGTCGCGTCCGGGTCTGCGGCCTCCGTCTGGGTGGTGTAGCCGTCGGCGACGTCGTCGAAGCCAGGTGGCATGACAGTGGGAAGCAGGTGGGCACCGGTCGACCTGCGGAACACGGTCGTCGTCGGGTTCACGATGGTCGTGCCGACGATGGTTGTCGTCGCGTACGGGTAGGTCGTCGTGGAGGCCGCTGGCTCGTAGGGCGTCAAGTCAAGAACGCCGCCGGCCAACAAGCCGGCACCCAGCTGCTCGAGTCTGACGAGCGATTCGGGGAAGGTGTCGGTGGTGCTGATCCGCACGGCGATGCCATCGCCAGAGAACATCCAGAACGCTGCTGCGTCGTCGTACAGCGCCACCGCGGGGTTCTCGGTCGCTGGTGGCGACGGATACACGTCCTGTAGTACTCGGACCGATGTGTCGGGTCGCTGCGGGTCGGCCGCGAAGTCGATGATCCGGTCTGCGGGACCCCAGTCGGTGTCGCCGATCAGCGTCTGTCCCGGTACGGCGTCGGCGATCATCTGTGTGACGACTCCGCCGTCGAACGAGGCCTCTCTGGTGACTCCAATGTCGGTGGACAGGATCGCGATGTCGAAGCGGGTGGCGAGTGCCTCGGCCACTGATCGGATCTCGGCCTTGGTGAATGCTCCCGTGGACTGCATGTCGCAGTAGTTCGGCGGGCCGGGGAAGTCACGACCGCGCGCCCCGATGTCGCACGACACGCCGATGTTCAACCCGGTCGATGTGCTGACGACCCAACCCTGGGCCGTTTCGGTCCATGTCGCGAATGGAACGAGCGTCGTGATGTTCGCGCCCGGGTCCGTGGTGATGTTCGCGCCCGGATCCTGGGGTTCGTCGATGCCGCGAACCAAGCTGATCTCGAGCGCCTTGCCGTCGCCGGCGTCGATCGCGACGAAAGCGATCTCCTCCGGATATCGCCGCGCCAAGGAGAGGTACTCGAAGCGGTCGGGGATGAGCGGGCGGATCAGTCGGTACCACTCGGGTTCGGCGGCGATCGCGCCATCCGGAAGGGTGGCGTTGGTCTCCGTACTCGCATCGACCCCGGTCTTCGTCGAGGCGCCGTTGTCGTGGTCGCGCTGGGTGACCATTACCAGACCGGCAACACCTGCCGCTACCAACAAACCCGTCGCGACCAACGATCGGGGCGAACGACGCTCGATCGTTGAGCGTCGGACGGCGACCTCGTTCGGTGCATCGAACGCACCGTCGTCAAGGACACCGTCGTCGAACCCATCGGCCGGTGCGCTCGAGTTGCTCGACGCATCCAGCAACTTCGGGATCATCTCGTTGAAGGCGATGCGAACGCGTGCTTCGAGTTCGTCGTCGATTGCTTCGTCGATCATCTGAGTTCCTCCTCGAGGCGCTTGAGCGCACGATGCAACGTGGACTTCACCGATCCAGTCGGCCAACCGAGGGTGTCGGCGATGGCCTCGATCGTCATGTCCTGCCAGAATCGCAACGCCACGACCGCACGCTGTTTGGGCGGCAGCCGGACCACGGCCGCCCAGGTTTCGTCGACCTCTGGCGAACTGGCCGGCGGTGGTGGCGCAACCGGATGTCGTGCGGCCACTCGTCGCCGCCTGATGAGGTTGACGCTCAGGTTCACCACCGACCGTTGCAGGTAGCCGACCGGGTTCTCGACCGTTGCGGCGTGTCGCTGCAGCCCGATGAACGCCTCGTGCACCACTTCCTCGGCGACGCCCGCATCCAGTGTGATTGCCGTCGCAAGCCCCAACAGTCGGCGGCGGTGTTCGCGGTACAGCGATGTCACATCGAAGTCGATCGAGGCGACATCGACCTTCGCTCGCAGCGCAGCGGCGCGCAGCAGAGGATCGACCGGACCGTTCACGATGAACGACGGAT
>JANNFQ010000122.1:0-3528 GCA_031380045.1 Acidimicrobiaceae bacterium | reverse complement strand
GCCCGACACCACCTCGCTGTCTCGGGCCTCGTACGCATGGGAACTGCGTGGCGACATCGATCAGGCCCGCGCGCTGATGGAGCGCGCGCTGAACGATGCTCCAACGCCCGCCGATCGCGCCTTTGCACTGGTGCAGTTGGGCGGCCTGTCATTCGATCAGGGCGACGCGAACGCCGCACTGGCGTACTACATCGCTGCGCTCGGCGCATTTCCCAACGACGTGGCCGCGCTGGCCGGCAAGGCAAAGGCCGAGGCGGCACTGGGACAGGTCGAGACCGCCGTGTCCGACTACGCGTCGGTCGTCGATCGGGCACCGGAGCCGGGATACATCATCGAGTACGCACGGCTCCTCGAGTCGCTTGGGCGCACCGACGAGGCCGACGAACAGCATCGGGTGTTCGAAGCGACCCAGGTTCTGTTCGAAGCCAGTGGTGTTGAACCCGACGCATCGGCGACGCTGTACTACGCCGACCGCGGCGATTCCGAGCGCGCGCTGGCCGATGCCCAGCAAGGCATCGCCACGCGACCGTTCGTCGTCATGTATGACGCCCGCGCGTGGGCCCTGCACCTCTCCGGTCGCGATCAAGAAGCCATTGCGTCGATCGACCAGGCATTGGAGCTCGGCACCCGCAGCGCCCTGTTCCACTTCCACGCCGGCATGATCGCCAGATCGTTGGGCGACCTCGACCGAGCTCGCACCGAGCTGACCACAGCACTCTCGATCAATCCCGTGTTCGACCCGATCTCTGCCCCAGTCGCCAGACAGACCCTGGCCGCATTGTCGGCGGCAGCGTGATGATGCGACGTCGATGGATCACTCGGTGTGCGGGTACCGCCGTGGCCGCAGCCACTGGCTTCGTGCTGATGGGCGCACCGATCGCCCAGGCACATCCGCTGGGCAACTTCAGCGTGAATCGTGCGCACAACCTGACGTTCCAGCGGGGCCTGATCGTGGATCGAGCCATCGTCGATCTGGCAGAGATTCCGACCGCTCAGGCCGAGGGGCGAACCGACGCCGACGGCGACGGTCAGATCTCGCCCTCGGAGCTCGAACGTCGAGCGCAGAGCGATTGCGCCGACGTGGTGACGCAACTGACACTGAACGTCGATTCGGTGTCCGTTCCGTTTGCGCTGATCGACGCGACGTTCGCGTATCAGCCCGGGCAAGCAGGTCTGCCCACCGGACGGCTGGAGTGCCGGTTGGAAGCGATCGTTGACCTGACTGCGTCGCACCAGGTTTCGTTCCGCGACGCCGCGTCGATCGACCGGGTGGGATGGCGCGAGATCATCGCCCAGGGCGACGGGGTTCGATTGCTGGACTCGCCGGTTCCCCAAACCAGCACCACCGACGAGTTGCGCACCTACCCGGTGGACCTGCTCGATTCACCGCTCGATGTCCATCAGTTGATCGTGTCAACCGCACCCGGCGGTGCGCCGCTGGTGGCACCGGCCATTCGGCCAACGAAAGAGCTCAGCCCATCCGGCGGCACTTCGATGTTCAGCGGTGGGCCACTCTCAGGCGTCGTCGACCACGTGACCGAACGTTTCAACGAGTTGGTCGGGCGTCGCGACCTGACGCTGGGGGTCGGCCTGTTGGCAGTGACGCTGGCGATGATCCTGGGTGCATCTCACGCGCTGTTGCCCGGGCACGGCAAGACCGTGATGGCCGCATACATCGCCGGTCGGCAGGGATCGTCGCGCGACGCCTTCGTCGTCGGCGCGACCGTCACCGCGACCCACACAGGTGGCGTCTTGGTGCTGGGTCTGGCACTGACCCTGTCGAGTTCGCTGGCCGGCGAGTCGGTACTCAGCTGGCTGGGTGTGGTCAGCGGGGCCATCATCACCGTGCTGGGCGGCACGCTGCTGCTGGGCGCAATTCGACATCGCGTGCCAGCGCACGGCCATCGCCACAGCTTCGGTTCGCACGATCACGATCACGGTCACGGTGACCACGACCACGGTCATCACCACCACGCTCCTGTGGCCTCGGGGCGCGACGTCCGGCCGGCCCGTCGACGTACCGTGCAGATTCGCGGCGGAGCCATCGCTGCCCTCGCTGGGCACATCGGTGACGATGACGCCACGACAGCCTGCAGCGTCGCCACCATCCAACGAGCCGGCGTCGGCAATCGAACTGCGACCATCAGCAGGTCACGCATCGACACCGCAACTTCCGTCAGTTCCCGACTATCACCATCGCGTTCGAGAACATCGCGTTCGACATCAGAGCGTGCGCCCACAACGATCGTTCGAGGTGACGATCACCGCAACGCCACGCCTCACATGACGACCCCGGTGGTCTCGCGGCGCGGGTTGATCGGGATGGGCATTGCCGGCGGATTGGTGCCCAGCCCCTCGGCGCTGATCGTTCTGCTATCGGCCATCGCGCTCGGGCGGACGGTGTTCGGCATCGTGTTGGTGATCGGCTACGGCATGGGCATGGCGGCCACGCTGACGTTGGCCGGCCTCCTGCTCGTGCGTGTGCGCGATCGCTATCAGCAGCGTTCGGGTGCTGTGGCCGGCCGGGCTTCGAAAATTGCCCGTCGATGGACTGCGGTGACCCCGTATGCGACATCGGTTCTGGTGCTTGTGGTCGGCATAGGGATTGCCGCTCGAGCGCTCGGCGCGATGTGACGCCGAGCGCTCGAGACGACTGAACCAGGCGTCAGGCCCGTCGGCTGAAGATGCTGTAGCCCCCAGGGCCCACGAGGCAGCCGGCGACGATCAGCACGATGCCGAAGATCACCTGGCCCTGAATGAGTTGCACGATGCCGACGATCACGAGGATGGCGGCAATGACCCAAAGCAATGTTGCGTTCATGGGCATCGGCTACCCACCACTCGATTCGGGCAAACGCCAAAATTCTCGCCGTGGAACCCCAGAGGGCGCTCGCCGCGTTCGAACTGTCGGGGGCGCCGTCCTAACATGAGGCTCGGGCGCGGGCTCCCGGCACATGGGCCACGCACACATGGCCACGCAGACATGGCCAACACACGGCCATTTCACAAGGAGGGCGCGATCGACATGAGCTCGCGAACGCAATCGGCACAGACCGCCACTGGCGACATCTCGGCGTTGCCGAACTCCGCAGGGCCGCCGCATCCCGCCAGCAAGGTGGCTGCGGCTGTCCGACCGCTGATCGCCGGCATCCTCGGCCCCAACGCGCCCATCGACTTCGAGTTCTGGGATGGGTCGACGCTTCGCACCGATCGTCCCGTGGCGACGTTGAAGCTCCGGTCTCCCGACGCTCTGCGGCGACTGATCTGGATGCCGAGTGAGTTGGGTCTGGGACGCGCCTACATCGCCGGAGATCTCGATGTCGAGGGCAGCCTGTTCGATGTCGTCACCGCGCTACGCGACGCCAAGGTGCCCACCGGTTCGGCGGTGTGGAAGCTGCTTCCCGCTGCCGTCTCCACCGCCAGGCGCGTCGGTGCACTCGGCCGGCCCCTGGACCCGCCGCCCGAAGAGGCCCGGTTGAAGGGTTGGCGCCACTCGTTGGGCCGCGACGCCAGGGCGGTGACCCACCA
>JANNFQ010000099.1:0-4285 GCA_031380045.1 Acidimicrobiaceae bacterium | reverse complement strand
GGCTGTGACGGGCGGTTTGTTGGTGACCGGAGCGTTCCACGAAGACGGTCTGGGCGACATCGCCGATGCCTTCGGTGGCGGCTACACGGTCGAGCGCCGGCTCGAGATCATGAAGGACTCGCGGCACGGCACCTACGGCGTGGCCGCGATGTGCGCATCGATCCTGGTGCGCATTGTTGCCCTCGGCTCGATGCCCGGCCCGGCCGCGATGTTTGCGTCATGCATCGCCGCGCATGTGATGAGTCGGGCGATCGCCGTCGGGCTGATGGCCAGTGTGCCGCTGGCCGGGTACAGCGGGTTGGGTGCCGACTACGGCCGCTCGACCACCGCGATTCGTGGGGTCGTGACCGTGGCAATCGGCATCGCCATCACCGCTGTTGCCGTCGGCTGGTGGGTCGGCCCGTTGCTGGGCGCATCGCTTGCATCGGCCGTTGCTGTCGGTGCGTTGGCCAAGCACAAGATCGACGGCATCAGCGGCGACGTGCTCGGGGCCTGCCAACAGGTTGCCGAATGCGCATGCCTGGTGATGCTGAGCGGCCTGGCCACCCACCATTCCCTGTGGTGGCCCTGAACCCTGGGCCACGGTCGACTCGTCGAGATCCACCGGTCACTCATCCGCCACCGATGGTGCAGACTGTGAACCATGGGCTACGAAGTGCACGTGCTGGTGACTCTGTCGAAGCCGCCGAGTGAAGCATTGATGACGGCCTTGGACCACCAGTTCGGTTCGGCCACTCACGAACACGGCACCAAGACGGTCAAGCTGTCCGAGCACGTCTCCATACCCGACGAGGCCGACGCGATCGGGTTCGTGCGCAGTCTGGTGCTGGACGCCATTCCGCCGGGGTCGAAGATCTCCGAGATCTCGGCCACACCTGGCTGACCGCCTCATCGACACCGATCTTCATCGACCATCTCCGCGGCGCATCCGCCCTCAACTCGATCCGGGGACTACGACTCCGGGGTAGCTTGATGGCGAAGCGTGGACCCCAGATGGAGGCACGATGACGGTGCGAGATGCAGTGAGTCGGTGGCTCAGTCGAGGCAGCGCGCTGGAGGACCCAGAAGAACCAGTGGAGATCGCGATCATTCCGCTGGCCGAAGGGCAAATGGCTGTCGAGTCGTTGTGCGCAGGGGGATTTCATGCCACCGGCGCTCCGACGTTCAACATCGTCACCGACGTGGCAAGTGACTACAGAATCCTGGTGCTGCGCAAGGAGGCTGCCGCCGCACTGAAGTGTCTCGATGACCTTCGGTAGCTGACCTGCTCGTAGCGGATCCGGCGCAGATCCACGAGACCAGCCACGACCGGCCGTGTGCGATCCGCCCCCGTGCCCGTCGCAATCTGTAGCCCGGAATTGCCGCGATGTGCATCCCAGGCGAACCGCAATGTGTAGCCTGAAATGCCTGCAACGTGTAGTCTAGAGTCGTGGTTGCGTACCGTCCCCGCGTCATCGACGCCGTCCTGGCCGACCGCCTCGCGTCCGCGGGCGCGGTGCTGATCGAAGGGCCCAAGGCGTGCGGGAAGACGTTCACCGCCGAGCAGCAGGCCGCCAGCCGTGTCTACCTCGACACCGACGACCAGGCACGCGCTGCGCTGGGCGTGGACCCGGCTCTGGTGCTGTCCGGTGACCCACCCCAGCTCGTCGACGAGTGGCAGCTCGACGCCACACGCGTGTGGAACCACGTCCGCGCCCAGGTGGACCGCCGCCAAGGCACTGGGCTGTACATCCTCACCGGTTCCGCCACCCCGCCCGACGACACCCGCCGCCACAGCGGCGCCGGTCGCTTCGCCCGTCTGACGATGCGCCCGATGAGCCTGTTCGAATCGGGCGACTCGACCGGTGAGATGTCGTTGGCGGCGCTGCTCGACGGACACCGGCCGACCGCCAAACCGACCGGGGTGACCGTGCCCCGCTTCGCCGAGCTGGTCGTTCGTGGTGGTTGGCCGCTGAACCTGACGAGAACGGTCGCCGCTGCGGCGCGGGCGAACATCGACTACATCACCACGATCACCGAGGTGGACCTGCCCACCAACGACCCGGCCCGGCGTCATCCCCGGCTTGCGCTGCGGGTCCTGCGGTCGCTCGCCCGCAACATCGGGATGGACCACGTCGTCACCCGCGTCGCACAGGACGCGAGCACCGACGACTCTGCAATCGCACGATCGACGGTGTACGACTACCTGGCACCTCTGGAGCGTCTGATGGTGCTCGACCCGTTGGAGGCATGGTCATCACATCTTCGTTCGCGGGTCCGGTTGCGCACCTCGCCACGGGTGCAGTTCTGCGACCCGTCGGTTGCTGTTGCAGCGCTGCGCACCGGACCGCACCAGTTGCTCGCCGACCTGAACTACTTCGGGTACCTGTTCGAAGCGCTCGTCGTGCGCGACCTGCGAGTGTTCGCCGACGTCGTGGACGGCACCGTGCAGCACTACCGGGACTCCGACGATCTGGAGATCGACGCAGTCGTCACGGCAGCCGACGGACGCTGGGCGGCGTTCGAGGTGAAGCTCGGCCAAGCCGACATCGACATGGCTGCCGCCAACCTGCTCGCCTTCGCTCGCAAGGTTGACACGACCAAGGTCGGCGAACCGGCGACGCTTGCCGTGGTCACCGCTACCGGATACGGATACACCCGGCCTGACGGCGTCGTCGTCATCCCCGCCGCCACGCTTGGCCCCTGACCCTCGGCCATGACACGGAACGAGATCTGCAAGTTCGACAAACGATGCGTGCCTCCGACAGCGTGTTCCGCCACGCGATATTCTGAGCTCGGAGATGGCGCCAGAAGGGCGGGAATCGTGACGCGGCCTCGGGTGATCGGCTGGATGATGTTGGCTTGCGCCGCGCTTGCCGCTGTCGCAGTCGCCACGCCTCCCACTGGGGGTTACTCGTACACCGGCGATCAGACGAGCGTGTACGACTGGTCGACCTGGCTACAGGTCGGCATGCTGACGGCAGCCGGACTGGTGCTGATCGCGGTGAAGTCAGGTCGCATCGGGGCCGCGATCGTTGGCATCTCGTCCGGCGCGCACCGGCCCGCACCTCATCGCCCTCACCGCAGTGCTCGCCGTCGGCGTGGCCGTGCTCGTACCGATCGTGATGGGCCACGAGGTGAGCAGTCGTCGAACCCAGATGGGCGCGCACGCACTCATGTACTCGCTGCCGTGGGCGTTCGTCGTGTTGCTCACGGCGTGGCTCGATCGGCGTGCGGCCCTCGTTACCGCCGGTGCGATCACGGTCAGCGCACTGCCATTGCTCGCAGGCACCGTGATGATCCCAAGCGTTCGCCCCGAGCCCGCGTTCGTCATCGCGTTAGTCGCGGTACTGGCGCTGCTCGCGCTACCCAACCGCCCGCGTTCGCCAACGCCCGTCATTGATCTGGCTTCGTCGATCTGACGCTTCACGGCTTCGAGATCCTCGCATCCGACGAGCAGTTCGTCGAAGTCCGCATTCTCCAGTCGCACCCGTACCTCACGAAGCAGCATCAGAAGTGCCGGACCGCGATCGCTATTTCCAAGGCGAACCCGGCTGCTGCGATTCGACCATCGCAGCATTCTGCCGGGCAAAGACAACACGCCGATCTACAGATCGGGCTACCCGTCGGTTCGTTTGCTGGGATCGGCGGGCATCGGTTCAAGCAGGTGGTCTCGCCAGCGGAGTGGATCACCCACAGCTACGTCCCAACCAAGGGCGGACAGCTCGCGTACCGCACGCCGCCACCGTACGGGAGCGAACATCGCCGGTACGGAAGCGTTGTCAGTCTGCTGAAACACGAGATACGTCACCCACCATGTCGCCTTGCGCGCCTTGCGGACAAGCACCCGGGCGATCTCCGTTCGAGGTAGCACCAGATGTCGGTACGGGAAGGCGCTCAGCTCAAGTCGATCGCGTTCGATCCGGAGCGTGCCCGATGGGAAGGGTCGTTCGAAGAACGAGTCAGTCATCAGCCCGCGTGCCCTCATGCGTCGAAGTATGTCCGCTGCTGATCAACGAGACGACGCGGACCGGACACTGTCGCCGGCCCAGCCTCCACGTGGACCTGCCTTGGCCGACGCTTCACAGCGTTTCGGGGAAGGGCTATTCACGAACGAGTCCTCCTGGGCTGACCTAGCTAGCGCCGCGGGTCAGACAGGCAGCTGTTCGCATCTCGTTGATCGCTTAGCGCCATTGCCGAGTGCCGACAGCCACTGCGAGCGGCACCACGATGATGGTGAAGATCAATAACTCCGGAAGTCGATCGCTGTGGCGGCCTGCCGCGACGAGGACGGCCAGTGAGGCAG
>JANNFQ010000090.1:0-5698 GCA_031380045.1 Acidimicrobiaceae bacterium | reverse complement strand
GGCCATCACGTGCACATCGTCGGACAGCGGGTGGGCGCGTCCGTCCAGCCAATCCTTGATGGCCGTCAACTGGCGGGCTGCGGCTTCGAACATCTCGGTACCGGCCAACAGCTTGCGGAGCTGATCGTCATCGCTTGGGGTGGCCAAGGTGATCGAGAACGTGCGGTTGTCACCGGCAAACACGCCGTACTTCAGATAGCCCAGGTCGCCGCCGATCACCCCACTTCTGGCCGGCGCGTCGTGGCCGGGATTCAGCCGATAGAACCGCGAGAAGTACACGATGCCGGTGTCCTCTACCTCTTCCGGTACATCGGCGGCGCCCACCGCCGACAACCATTCGGGAACCACGCCGCGTCGACCGACGGCGGCCACGACCAGGTCGGAATCGATGGTCGTGCCGTCGGCCAGCCGCACGCCAGTGATGTGGGGGCACGCGCCCCCAAGGTCGGCCGTTGCACCGGCCCCGTCACCGGCCGTTGCATCGGCAACGACACCGGCAACGGCCATGCCCGTGCGGAACGTGACCCGCCCTTCGGCGAGTGCTGCGCGACGGACGACCCACTCGAAGGTGGTTCGCCGGCAGGCCAGCATGGTCAGTTCTTCGTCACCGGGTTCGGGCACGAAGTCGGTCATGGTGGGCGGCAGATCCTGACCGAAGCGAATCTCGGTGGCGCCAGCGTGCAGCAACGACTGCAGCACGTCGGGATGGTGGTCGCGCAACGTGTTGCGAAGCCGAGCGAGGAAGGCGTGACTGTGGCGAACCTGTGGCGCGCCGCGACGATCCCAGTCGAACGCCGAGTCGGCCGACGCGGGCATGGGCGTGTCGTCGCGCTCGAGCACCGTGATGTCATGACCCTGTCTGGCCAGCGTCAGGGCCGAACTGAGCCCCGCCACGCCGCCGCCTACCACCGTGATGCGCATGAGGCGAGGTTACGGGTTCAGCCCGGAAGCAGCCTGAGTTGGATGTAGTGGTCGACCGGCAACGAACGCTCCAGCGCTGACCGAACGTCGGCCAGGTCGGTCTCGGCCAGCGTGTCTCGACGTCGGATGAACTCGTCCAACGCGGCGTCGTCGATGACTGCGGCGATCAGCAACTGGGTCAGCGTGTCGTCGTCGAACAGGTCGTACGACTGCTCGACCGCAGCCTTTGCGTCGTCGAACTCGCTGGACGTCGGACCATTGGCGCTCAGGTCGACGAGTTCGGCGTTCAACACCCGTGTGAGCTCGTCGATCTGGTCGGGATCGCCGGTCGCCTCGACATATGTCTCGACCAGCAGGTCGGGGTCGGTGTACACGGATGCGGAGCCGTACGGCGAATACGACGAGCCCAACGCCTCGCGCACCCGGTCGGTGAGACGATTCGAGATCACCCCGCTGACGATGTCGGCCAACACAAGTTCGCCTCCCAGATCGGCGAGATCGATCGGCGCTTCGTACAGCCGGGTCAACGTGGCCTTCTGCCCCGTTCCGACTCTGACATCGGCATCGGCGATGCCGTCGGGCGGCGGCGGTTGTATGTCTCGGGCCACCTCGGCGGGCCGGGAGTTCGTCGGCAGCGATCCGATGTACCGCCGCACCAGATCGGTCATCTCGTCGAGGTCGAAGTCACCCGAGATCGCGAAGACCCAGTCGCCCGGCGACGAGAAGCGGTCGCGCCACACGCGCTCGACGGTGGCCAGATCCAATGCGTCCAGGTCGGCTGCGGTTGGCATGGCCGCATACCGCGGCTCGCCCGCGTAGCGCAGCTCTGAGTACTTCGCGAACACGGCCAGGTCGGGATCGCCGTTCGGATCATCGACGTATGGTCGCCACGAATCGATGGTCGAGTCGAGCGCGGCCTGGTCGAACCGCGGCTGCTGGAGGTAGGTCGCGATCACCTGCAGCATGGTCTCGACGTCGTGCGTCGTGGAGGTACCCGAGAAGCTCTCGGTGGTCGCTTCCAGCGCGGGGTACACCTCGACCGATCCGGCCGACAGCAGTGTGTCCAGCTGAACAGGATCCAGCGTTCCGAGCCCACTGCTGGTCACCACCTCGACAGCCCGCAACGCCTCGGGTACATCGGCGTCGGGCACCAGCGACAGACCGCCGGGACTGGACGCCGCCAGCACCACACTGTCGGCGGCGATGTCGGTGGGATTCAGGACCACCCGCGCTCCATTGGGGAAGGTCAGCAACGTTGGATCGATGAACGAGTAGGGATCGTCGGTCATCTCGTCGGCCGAGCTTTCCGGCACCGGGTCGGGACGAGCCATCAACTCACCCTCGACGGCAGCGGTGTCCTCACGGGGTTCGATGACCAGCGAGCTGCGTGCGGCCAGCCGGTCGACCAACGCCTGGTCGGTGGGCAACGTGTCGGTGAGCGTGTCGGGCGCCACGACCAACAGATGCGAACCCGAGCTGTGATACCGATCCGAGAACGCAGCGCCGACGTCGTCGGTGGTGATCGAGTCGTACAAGTCGGTCAGGACCGTTCGTTGCGTGAACGGTTCCAGCAGCGGGCTGCCGACCAGAAAGTGCTGCACGTACTGTTCTGCGTAGTCGAGATCGCTGATCGAGTCACGAGCGTCGTAGCGCGCCACGACGTCGGATCGGAACGTGTTCATCGCCCGCTGGAACTCGCCGGCGTTGAATCCGAAGCGGTCGGCTCGCTCGAACTCGATCAGCAACGCATCGATTGCAGCGTCGGCCTCGTCGGGCTGAGTGGTCAGCACCACGCTGGGAGCATCCAGATCGCGGACCATGCCGTTGTCGCTTCGGTATGCCTCGGAGAACGGCGCCTGACCGCGTGACACGTCGTCGCTCAACCGGTTCACGATCATCTCGAAGGCGAGGTCGTCGACCACCGCTGTGCGCAACTGCGGCAACGTCGTCGCCCCCTTCCACGGCTGGGGAAGGGTCAGCTCGACCTCGGCAACCGACGTGTCGGGATCGGTGAACACCACCGCCGATGGCTGGTCGAGTGGTTGCAACGCTCGGTCGGCGCGGGTCGGCGCATCGGCACGCGGCATCAGACCTTCGAACTCGGTGCGCACCAAGTGCTCGACGTCATCGACGTCGAAGTCGCCGACCACCACGACGGCCGCGTTGTCGGGCCGATACCACCGGTCGTAGAACGCGCGGAGCTTCTGCGAGGTCATCGACTGGATCGCGTCTGCGGTCCCGATGGGCGAATGGTCGTCGTATGCAGATTGGGCCAGATACACGTTTGCCACAGCGTCGCCCAGCCGCCCCGAGAAGCTCTGATCGCCGCGCCATTCGTCCAACACCACTCCAACCTCGGCGTCGACCTCGACCGCATCAAGGGTGGCGGCCGACAGCCATTCACTCAGGATGTCGAGACCGATCCCGATCGGTGCATCGCTGTCGGCGCCACCCGGCTCGGTGGGCACAGCGAGCTCGAACACCGTCTCGTCGTACGACGTGTACGCATTCACATCGGCACCAAACTCCATACCGAACTCACGCAGCTGATCGATCAGCGCATTGCCCGGCCAGGTGGTGGTGCCGTTGAACATCATGTGCTCGAGGAAGTGAGCCGCGCCGACCTGATCGGGCGCCTCGTCGACCGACCCTGCGTTCACCACCAGCCGCAGCTCGGCGTTGCGGCCGGGCGTTTCGTTGTGGCGCAGGTACACCGTCAGACCATTGTCCAGCGTGACGATGCGAACGTCAGGGTCGGTCTCGAACGAACCGTCAGGCGTCGTGCCAACCGTGGCCGACTGGTCGAAGCCGACCGCGGTTCCTTGCCGAGTGCCGTACGAGCACCCGGTCAGCAGCAGCATCGCCGTCACCAGTATGGGCAGCCCGCCACGAACCGATCCTTGCCGCCTTCTGTCCGCCATCGGCGCAGGATACCCCGATGAGACACGCTGCGTGGCCGCTCAACTACAGATTCTTCATCGGTCTCGGGCGGCCGATCAGCGGGATCTTGCCGGTCAGGCGCGGTCAGGCCGCGGTCAGCACTCGGGAGTCGATGATCGGTGTCGGTTCGCCCGCACGCGCGAGAACCGATGGAATGAAAGCGTCTTTCGCCGCCGGCGATTCGAGTGTGTCGTGGTCCCACCACGACAGCGGGGTGCGCACGTCGGTCAACGGATGCCACAGCACCTGCACGTCGTCGAGGCCTGCGGCGACCAAGCGATCGACAGCCCACACGGCGAACACGGCCAGAGTCTCGTGGTATCCCACGGTGCCCGCTGGCGTGATGATCAGCGTCTGGTTGGCGCGCAGTTCGTCGAGCGCGGCCTGTGCGCCCACGAGCCGGACCCGGGTGGTCAGGGAGGTGATGAAGTCGACATGGGACATGCTACTGAGTGTGGCGGGAAACCCGCTGAGAAGACCGCTGATTTCGTGCAAGACTTCCGCCAATGACACGCGATTCAGTGGTCATCGATCACATCGACCGAGATATTCTCGGAGTCCTGACAAATGACGCTCGAATCGGCTGGAGCGAACTGGGCGCTCGGGTCGGCCTGTCGGCCAACGCAGCAGCCGACCGGGTGCGCAAGCTGAGGCGCAGCGGCGTCATTCGCCGATTCACCGCCGACATCGATCAGGCTGCGTTCGGCCGCACGCTGCAGGCGGTGATCGACGTACGCGTGGGGCCAGGTAACCGGTTCCACGACGTGCTGACCGAATGCGACGAGGTCACATGGCTGGCCCACGTGACCGGCCGGACCGACTATCAGGTGCACGTCTCGTGCGCCGGAACTGCCGGGCTGCAAACCCTGTTGACCCGATTTCGCGACCACTACGGTGCGGCCGAGACACTGACGACGGTCGTGCTCGAAAGCTTCCGCCCGGCCGGATGATGTGCCGCTTCGTGGCGACCACTGTGCCCACGCGTGCTGTGGCCGGATCATTGGCGGGGATGGGTGTGCTGCTGCTGAGTGTTGCTCGTTAGCACTCCACGACATAGAGTGCTAGCACTCTCGCACGTAGAGTGCGAACGTCTGTCAGTGCCCGTACAACCCGGCAAGTGCCCAAGCAACGGCACCGCACAGTGCACCAGCAACAGCACCTCAAAGCGCCAAGCCCGACAGTGCCAAGCCCAATCAATGCCAGTCCCAATCGTGGAGGAAACAAATGTCGAAGATGATCGCATTCGACGAGCAGGCTCGTCGTTCGCTCGAAGCGGGCATGAACAAGCTCGCTGACGCCGTACGCGTCACGTTGGGGCCAAAGGGCCGCAACGTCGTCCTCGAGAAGAAGTGGGGTGCCCCCACCATCACGAACGACGGCGTTTCCATCGCCAAGGAGATCGATCTCGAGGATCCCTACGAGAAGATCGGCGCCGAGCTGGTCAAGGAAGTCGCCAAGAAGACCGACGATGTCGCCGGTGACGGCACCACCACGGCCACCGTGCTGGCGTGGGCGATGGTTCGCGAGGGCCTGCGCAACGTGGCGGCCGGCGCCAACCCGATGACCCTGAAGAAGGGCATCGAGGCTGCCGTCGAGGCCGCAGTTGCCTCGATCAAGGATCTTGCCAAGGAAGTCGACTCGAAAGAGCAGATCGCCCAGGTTGCGTCGATCTCGTCGGCCGACACCGAGATCGGCTCGATGATCTCCGATGCCATCGACAAGGTCGGCAAGGACGGCGTCATCACCGTCGAAGAGTCGAACACCTTCGGCATCGAGACCGACTTCGTCGAGGGCATGCGGTTCGACAAGGGCTACATCTCGCCCTACTTCGTGACCG
>JANNFQ010000010.1:0-5955 GCA_031380045.1 Acidimicrobiaceae bacterium | reverse complement strand
CGGTGCCGACGGCATGGGGAATTGCCGCGTTCTACCTCCTCGTGGCCATCCAGGTGACATCGATGTTGATGCGCAAGATGCCCAGAAAGGTGTGGCACATGATCCACCTGTCCAGCTTCTTGCTGTTCGTGACCGGCACAGTGCATGGGTTCCAGTCGGGCGCCGATCGATCGAATCGACTCGTCCAGTGGGCAGCTCTGGTTGGGATCACCCTGGTCATCACGCTGGTCATGTTCCGCGTGCTGACCTTGTCAGAGCGACGCAACGGACGTCGCTCGCGACGAGGTACGAAGGTCAGGACTCTGGCGACGAGCGCCGCAGGCGGAGGCGACTGACCGCGGCCGAATCGGTGCGATGATTCTCGATGTTCGGGTCCCAGCCGACCCGAGACCGAGGGGGTCAGCATGGTCAAGCTCACGTACTGCATTCGCCGGCGCGCCGACATGACGTGGGACGAGTTCTCGGCCTACTGGCGCGACGTTCACGCGCCACTCATCGCGAAACATGCCGAAGCGTTGGGCATCCGGCGGTATGTGCAAGTGCGAACGGCGCCTGCGCCGGGGCTGCACGCGGCGCTGCAAGGTCGCAATGGCGGCAGCCCTGAACCGTTCGACGGGGTCGCCGAACTGTGGTTCGACAGCCTGGACGCGTTCACCGGTCCTGCATCTCCCGAGGCAAAGCTGGCGTCGAAGGAAGTCTTCGAGGACCAGCGCATGTTCATCGACCTGGCGGCGTCGCCACAGTGGTTGGGCGAGGAGGCCGTCGTCATCGACGGTCCGTCCTGAGGGTGGTGGCTCGTATCGGTCAGGCGCCGACTGCGTGGTAGCCGCCGTCCACGTGGATCATCGAACCGGTGGTGGCGGGGAACCAGTCGCTCAGCAGAACCACTACGGCCTTGGCGACAGCGCTGGAATCGGTGACGTCCCAGCCCAGGGGAGCGCGGTCATCCCAGATGTCCTCGAACTTCTTGAATCCGGGAATGCTCTTCGCAGCCATGGTCTTGACCGGACCCGCGGCGATGATGTTCGAGCGGATGCCCTTCGGGCCGAGCTCTTTGGCCAGGTAGCGATTCGCGCTCTCGAGCGCCGCCTTGGCGACGCCCATCCAGTTGTACGCCGGCCAGGCCACGGTGGCGTCGAACGTCAACCCGACGAACGAGCCACCGCTGGACATCAGCGGCAGGAACGCGTCGGCCAACGCCTTGTACGAGTAGGCGGAGATGTTGATGGCAACCGACACATCGGCCCACGTGGCCGCCATGAAGTCGTCGCCAAGACACACCTCGGGTGCGAACCCGATGGAGTGCAGCACGCCATCCACGTGGCCGCCGAAGTGGTCGCGGGCATGCTCGCGGGCAGCCTCCAAGTGTTCGGGCACCGTGACATCCAACTCGTACACCGGAGCGGGCTTGGGCAGCTTCCTTGCCGTGCGCTCGGTCAGGCTGAGCGCACGTCCGGCACCGGTCAGCATCACCTCGGCACCTTCGTTCTGGGCCAGCGCGGCAACTCCGAACGCGAGTGACGCGTCGGTGAGCACGCCGGTGACCACGATGTTCTTCCCCTGGAGCAGACCCATGCGACGCACGCTACTGCGCGGCGTCGCTCTGTGGGACGGACGGGCCGGTGTGCAAGGCTACGCCGATGCGCATCGGGATCTTGGGTGGAACTGGGCCTGCCGGCAGTGCCCTCGCGGCACGTCTGGCGTCCATCGGGTATGAGGTCGTCATCGGTTCACGTTCGAAGTACCGGGCGATGGAAGCTCGTGACGGCCTGGTTGGCAAGTGGCCCGACCTCGACCCCATGTTGTCGTACGGCGACAACCCCGCCGCAGCCGATTGCGATGTGGTGGTCATCGCCACGCCGTGGGACTCGGCCGCCACCACGGCACAAGAGAACGCCGATGCGCTCGCCGGCAAAGTGGTCGTCAGCATGGCCAATGCACTGGTGCGCGTGGGCCACGAGTTCCAGCCGTTGGTGCCACCGCGCGGCAGCGTGGCTGCACACGTGCAGGCGGCAGTTCCGTTGTGCCGTGTGGTGGCCGCCTTTCATCATCTGCCGGCCACCGAGTTGGGTCATCTGGGTGAGCCGATCGATTCTGATGTGTTGATCTGTGGCGACGACCCTGCGGCCGTTCGGATCATCAGCGACATCGTTTCGAAGATCCCCGGCTGTCGCCCGCTGGATTCGGGCGAGCTGTCCAACGCCACGGCCATCGAGGCGTTCACGGCGGTGCTGTTGCAGTTGAACGTTCGCTACAAGACCCGGGTCGCGCCGAAGCTCACGGGAATCAAACGCGATCCTCGGGAGTTGAAGACCTGACCATGAGGCTGTACGACACCGTCCGAGCCGAGGTCGTTCCGTTCGAGCCGGGCCAGCAGGTGTCCATGTACACCTGTGGCATCACTCCCTACGACGCGACACATCTCGGCCATGCTGCGACCTTCATCGCCTATGACGTGCTGCAGCGCCGACTGATCGATCTCGGTCACACGGTGAAGTGCGTGCGCAACGTGACCGACGTGGACGACCCGCTGTTCGCCAAGGCCCGCCAGTTGGGCGTGCACTACCTCGACCTGGCTGCAGGCGAGGAAGCGCGGTTCGAGCGCGACATGGCCGCGCTGAACGCGTTGCCGGTGTGGAGCACACCACGCGCATCGTCGGCCATTCCTGACATTCGTGGCTTCATCGGCATGGTGCTCGAGCGCGGCTTTGCCTACGAGGCCGGCGGCAGCGTGTACTTCGACGTGTCGAAGTCACCCACCTTTGGTTCGATCAGCAAGTACTCGACCGAGCAGATGCTGCACGTTGCAGCCGAGCGTGGTGGCAACGTCGACGATCCGCACAAGCGCAACCCACTCGATTTCGTGCTGTGGCATCCGTCGCTCGAAGACGAACCCAGTTGGGACACGCTGTGGGGCCCCGGCCGGCCCGGTTGGCACATCGAGTGCAGCGCACTGGCGTTGCGTGAGTTGGGCACCACCATCGATCTACACGGTGGCGGCGCCGACCTGATCTTCCCGCACCACGAGTGCGAACGTGCGCAGAGCGAAGCCGCCACCGGCGAGCCGTTCGTGAAGCACTGGATGCATGTGGCGATGGTGTTCATGGATGGCCACAAGATGTCGAAGAGCCGGGGCAACCTGGTGTTCGTTGACAAGCTGCGTACCGAATTCGACCCGCGCGCCATCCGTCTGGGCATCATCGAGCACCACTATCGAGTCGAGTGGGAATGGGACAACGGGCTGATGAGTCGTAGCACCGATCGTCTCGCCTCGTGGTGTGGCGCCACGGGGTCTGATGCGGGCTTGCTGGACGATGTTCGCGCCGCGCTCGACGACGATCTCGACGCGCCTGCCGCCGTCGAGATGATCGATGCGGCCGCCGCTTCGGGAGTCGGCGTCGGCTCGGCCGCTGCCCTGCTGGGTGTCGATCTCTGAACCGGTCGCAGCAATGGAACGCGGTCCCAAGTCTCGTCCGGCATCGCCTACTGTGCGGATCATGAGCGAGACACCGTGGTCGCGTTCGATGGGAGACAGATGAACGCAGAGGGGGCCGGCAAGTTGCAGACGCGGTTCCGTCGCGTGATGCGGCCCGTGTCCACGCATCTGTGGCGTTTCCACCTCGAGGGCTTCGACCGGTTGCCTATCGAGGGGCCGGCCATCCTGGCGCCCAACCACGTCAGCTTCCTCGACAGCGCCTTCTTGATGCTGCACGTGCCACGCAACATCAGCTACGTCGGCAAGGCCGAGTACATGGATTCGTGGAAGACCAAGTTCTTGTTTCCTGCCATGGGCATGATCCCCATCGATCGTTCGGGTGGCAACAAGAGCCAAGCTGCACTGGACACGGCCGAGCGTGTGCTGCGCCGTGGCGAGTTGTTCGGCATCTTCCCAGAGGGCACGCGCAGTCGCGACGGCTACCTGTACAAGGGTCGCACGGGCGCTGCCAGGCTGGCCATGACGGTCGGGTGCCCCATCTACCCGGTCGGTGTCGTCGGCACCCGCGAGATACAGCCGCCCGACGCCAAGTTTCCGAAGATCCGTCGCGACTGCACGATCAAGATCGGTCGGCCGATCAGGATGGAGCGGTATCGCGATCGCACCGACAAGCATCGAGTACTGCGCGAGATCACCGACGAGTTGATGTTCGAGATCCGCGAGCTCACGGGCCAGCAGTACCGAAACGTGTATGCCGGCAAGGTGGCCGAAACCGAGCCCACCGCCGAAGCGGCAGTGGTTGCCCATGTCGGCGACAGCCGCTCGGCGCTGCCCCAACTGGTCGGCGCCGACAGCATCGGGTAAACCTCCCGCCTGGCCTCAGTGGTCACTCGTAGACTTCTGGGTGCTATGGAACAGATCACGATCTCCCTCCCCGATGGTTCGCAGCGCTCGTACGACCAGGGCGCGACCACCGGCGACGTGGCTGCATCCATCGGCTCGCGTCTTGCCAAGGCGGCAGTTGCCGGTGTCGTCAACGGCGCAGAATGGGACCTCGGCCGTCCGTTGCCGAACGGCGCCTCGGTCTCCATCGTCACGGCCGACTCAGACGACGGCCGGCATGTGCTTCGTCACTCCACGGCGCACGTCATGGCTCAGGCAGTGACGCAACTGTTCCCCGGCGCGAAGTTCTCCATCGGTCCGGCCATCGAAGACGGCTTCTACTACGACTTCGATCTTCCCGATGGGCGTACGTTCAACGAGGGCGACCTGCAGACGATCGAAGCGCGAATGCGCGAGCTCATGAAGGCCGATCAACCGTTCGTGCGCGCCGAGGTTCCGGCTGCCGAGGCACTGACGTTGTTCGCCGATCAGCCGTACAAACTCGAGATCATCGAGCGCGTATCCGGGGGCGCGGCCGACGGTAGCGATGTCGCCGAGATTCAGGCCGGCGACACGATCAGCGTGTATCGGAACACGCCCGAGTTCTTCGACCTGTGCAAAGGTCCGCACGTTCCGTCCACTGGGCGTCTGGGTCACTTCAAGCTCATGAAGGTTGCCGGCGCGTACTGGCGCGGCAACGAAAAGGGCCCGATGCTGCAACGCATCTACGGAACGGCATGGGAGAGCAAGGCCGCACTCGAGGAACACCTGCATCGCCTCGAGGAAGCCGAGAAGCGCGACCATCGCAAGCTCGCGACCGAGTTGGACCTGCTGTCGTTCCCGCACGAGTTGGGCGGCGGTCTGGCGGTGTGGCACCCGAAGGGCGCCATCGTGCGCAAGCTCATGGAGGACTACAGCCGCGAGCGCCACGAGAACGGTGGCTATCAGTTCGTGTTCACGCCGCACCTGGCCAACGCCAACCTGTTCCACACGTCGGGTCACCTCGAGTGGTACGCCGAGGGCATGTACCCGCCGATGGAGATGGACAACGGCACGTACTACATGAAGCCGATGAACTGCCCCATGCACTGCCTCATCTACCGCTCACGGCAGCGCAGCTATCGCGAGTTGCCGTTGCGCCTCTATGAGTTGGGCACGGTGTACCGCTACGAGCGCGCCGGAACTCTGCACGGCCTGATGCGCATCCGTGGGTTCACGCAGGACGACAGCCACATCTTTTGCACCGAAGAGCAAGCCCCCGAAGAGATCGCATCGCTGCTCGACTTCGTGCTCAGCGTGTTGCGCGCGTTCGGGTTCGACGACTTCGAGGCCATGCTGTCAACACGCGATCCCAACAAGTCGGTCGGCACGGACGAGGGCTGGCAGGCAGCGACGATCGCACTCGAGCAGGCGCTCGTTCGCCATGGTCTTCCGTACACGGTCGACCAGGGTGGCGCGGCGTTCTACGGGCCGAAGATCGACATCAAGGTGCGCGATGCGATCGGCCGCAAGTGGCAGCTCAGCACCATCCAGTACGACTTCAACCTGAAAGAGCGGTTCGAGCTGGAGTACGTCGGCGCCGATAACGCTCGCCATCGCCCGATCATGTTGCACCGTGCTCTGTTCGGTTCGGTCGA
>JANNFQ010000007.1:0-1602 GCA_031380045.1 Acidimicrobiaceae bacterium | reverse complement strand
AAAATCGCGATGCGTTCCAGCGCGGCGTTCAGCCTTCCTGCCGTTCGACCCGATCTACGTGACTACGTCACCCGGGCCACCCGTGGCGGATTCCCGGCGGCGATCTTGGGCACCCCGCCGGACTACATCGAGATGTGGGTGGCCAGCTACCTCGAGCAGCTATTGACCCGGGATGCCCATCCGATCGTGGCGAACCGCGACCAGCAGAAACTGCAGCGTACTTCCGGGCCCTTGCCTCGATGTCGGCCGGGCTGCCCGAACACAAAACCATCTTCGACGCGGCCGGCATCGATGCAAAGAGAGCGAACACGTACGACAAGCTGCTTGCCGACCTCTACGTCGCCGAACAAGTCCCGGCCTGGTCGGTCAATCACCTTGTTCGGCTCATCAAAACGGCCAAGCGCTACGTCGTGGACTCATCGCTCATGGCGGCCTCCCTCGGTGTCGACATCGACACGATCCTTGGTAGTAGCGACCTGCTCGGCCGGATGATCGATACGTTCGTCATGGCCCAGCTCCGACCGGAGGTAGCTGGGGCACGACAACGGATCCGCCTGTATCACGCCCGAACCAAAGGAGGGCGCGAAGAGGTCGACATCGTCGCCGAGCTCCCCGGCGGCAAGTTGATCGGCATCGAGACGAAGGCATCGTCGTCACCTGGTTCCTCTGATGCCAAGCACCTGCGCTGGCTCCGGACCGAGAACCCACAGAGGTTCGTCGCAGGAGTCGTCCTCCATAGCGGACCTGACGTCATCCAACTCGACGACGACATCTTTGCCGTTCCAATCTGCGCCTTCTGGGGTTGAGCTGCGAGCTGACACCGCTTCAGCAAAGAGAGCCTGGTGGACCAACCGTATTGAGTATGCCGAACCATACCGAACGGTGCGAGCGATGAAGGTCAGCACGAAGCAAGAACTGGGCTTGCTCCTCGCCGACCGACGTAGGCAGCTCGGCATGACCCAGCAGGAGTTCGCAGACCACGTCGGCGTCCCCCGACTATGGGTCGCCCAGGTCGAGACCGCCAAGACCAACCCGACCCTGTCCCGGCTGCTGCTGGTCGTCCGCCGAGCCGGCCTCTCGTTGAGTCTCGACGCGCCACCCGACCACGAACGCCGGCCGCGGGAAGACCCCACCGCCGACCAGACATCCACCTCGCGGCGTCGAGTCGATCTTGACGCGCACCTCAGCCGGTTCGCCAACACCGTGCCTCCACTCGCATGACCGACAAACATCTCGTCGTCCTCATCGAGGGCCAACTCGCCGGGCGACTGACACAGACCGACGGCAAGCTTCGCTTCGACTACGACGCTCGTTACCGCGAAAGCGACGATCCCACTGCCGTCTCGTTGTCGCTCCCGCTGGCGCTGGCACAACATGCCGGCACCCGGCTGGACAGCTACCTGTGGGGTCTGCTCCCCGACAGTGAACGCGTCCTGGAGCGGTGGGCCACCAAGTTCGACACCACACCCGGCAGCGTGTTCGGATTGCTCTCCGGTTCTGGCGAGGACTGCGCGGGTGCCATCCAGTTCGTCCGCCCCGAGCGCGTCGACGAACTCGGCGGAGGCACACAACGCACAGCCGTCGGCGACGTCTGGATCGCGC
>JANNFQ010000012.1:0-8707 GCA_031380045.1 Acidimicrobiaceae bacterium | reverse complement strand
TCGTTCTGGACCTGGCGCGAGCAGATGTATGCCCTGGCGGCCACACTGCAGCCCGAGTCGTACCAGCGACTGGCCTCAGCTGTGTTCGCCGAGATGGCACTGGCCGGCGTCACATGCGTCGGCGAGTTCCACTACCTGCATCACCAGCCCGACGGCAACCCGTACGCCGACCCCAACGCGATGGGTGCGGCTCTGGTTGCGGCCGCAGGCCAGGCCGGCATCAGGATCACGCTGCTCGATGCCTGCTACTTGCACAGCGGCATCGGTCCGGGCGGCACTGCACAGCCGCCGAACGCTGTGCAACAACGGTTCAGCGATGTCGGCGTCAAGCAGTGGGGCGACCGTGTCGACCATGTGCGCGAACTGTCGTCGCCCACGGTGCGAATCGGCGCAGCGGTGCACTCGGTTCGTGCCGTCGACCCCGCAGCCATTCAGGCGGTCGCCGCTTGGGCCGGCCAGCGTGGCATGCCACTGCATGCCCACGTGTCAGAGCAACACGCCGAGAACCATCAGTGCATCGAGGCGTTCGCACTGACGCCCACCGAACTCCTGGCCGAGCGGGGAGCGCTTTCCGCCGCCTTCACCGCAGTGCACGCGACCCACGTCACCGACCACGACATTCGCCTGCTGTCGATGCACGACTGCACGGTGTGTCTATGCCCCACCACCGAGCGAGACCTGGCCGACGGCGTGGGTCCCACAGCCGACTTTCGCGACGCAGGCATCGCCATGTCGTTGGGCAGCGATTCGCATGCAGTCATCGATCTGTTCGAGGAAGCTCGCGCGGTCGAGTTGGACGAACGTCTCGTCAGCCAGGTGCGCGGCAACCACCTCGTTCCGTCGCTGCTGCATGCCGCGACTGTTGCGGGCCACCACTGCCTGGGCTGGCCAGACGCCGGGCGGTTGGCAGTGGGCGCCCTGGCCGATCTGGTCACCATCGACCTGGCCAGCGTGCGCACAGCCGGCAGCGTGCCGGCACATGCATTGGCCACAGCGGTGTTCGCTGCCGGAGCGGCCGACGTGCGGCATGTGGTGGTCGGTGGCATGGTGGTGGTCAGCGACGGTCGACACGTGACCATCGACGTCGCCGCCGAACTGGCGCATTCGATCGACGCCGTGTGGAGCGCGGCGACCAGTGATCAGGTCGCACCATGACCGTCGCGAGCCCCAGCACCAACGCCGGGACCCCCGCCGACAACACCACCACGGTGATCGACAACATCGGTCTGCTGATCACCAACGACCCGTCGTTGGGTGATGGACCACTGGGCATCGTGCGCCAGGCAGCCGTGGTCATGCAGCACGGGCGCGTGATTGCAGTCGAGCCGAAGGGCGCCACGGCCGACACGCAACTGGATGTCCAGGGTCGCTGCGTCATCCCCGGCTTCGTCGACAGCCATACGCACCTGGTCTTCGCCGGCGACCGCAGCGACGAGTTCGCGGCACGCATGGCCGGTGCGCCGTATCAGGCCGGAGGCATTCGCACCTCGGTCGACGCAACCCGCGCCGCCGACGACGCCAACTTGCACCGGCTAACGGCCGGGCGGCGCCTGGAAGCGCTGCGCGCAGGCATCACCAGCCTGGAGATCAAGTCGGGCTATGGCCTGACCACACACGACGAGGCGCGCTGTCTGCACGTGGCCGCCGGGTTCACCGACGACACCACGTTCCTGGGCGCCCACGTCGTGCCGGCCGAGTACGAAGATCGCATCGATGACTACGTGCATCTGGTGTGCACCGACATGCTGGCCGCGGCCGCGCCCTCTGCGCGGTGGATCGACGCGTTCTGCGAGATCGGCGCCTTCGACGCCGATCAGTGCCGGGAGGTCCTGCTGGCCGGACGCGCTGCCGGCCTGGGCCTGCGCCTGCACGCCAACCAGTTGGGCCACGGCCCCGGCGTGCAACTGGCGGTCGAACTGGGATGCGCATCGGCCGATCACTGCACCTACCTGTCCGACGACGACATCGCCGCGCTTGCCGGCGGCACCACCGTGGCCACGTTCTTGCCGGCCACCGACTTCTCGACCAGGCAGCCGTACCCCGACGCGCGACGTGTGCTGGATGCAGGTGCCAGGGTCGCCTTGGCGACCAACTGCAATCCGGGCAGCAGCTACACGACCTCCATGTCGTTCTGCATCGCCCTGGCAGTACGCGACATGTACATGACCATCGACGAGGCGCTGTTCGCAGCCACCGCCGGGGGAGCGGCCGCCCTACAGCGAGCCGACATCGGCAACCTGTCGCTTGGTTCGCGCGCCGACATGGTCGTACTGGATGCGCCGTCGTACACGCATCTCGTCTATCGCCCCGGAGTGCCGTTGGTCCATCGAACGATCTGCGGCGAACTCAGCTGACGGACCGAGCCACCATCCACCTGCATGTGCACCCAGATCCCTGGCAGAACTACTGTCTGTTCTCAGGAGTCGAGCTACTGCAGACGTTGCCCGGAAGGAGGGATCGTGAACCCCGTGCGGGCCGCCGGCGCCACAGTCCTGATTGCGATGCTCTGCTCGTGTGGCGCCTTTCAGAACGAGCCGTTCACGGTCGAGATCGACGTCAGCACCACGACGGGCGTGGCTGCGACCGCCGATCCTGCGACTGTTCCACTACCTCTGGCCCCAAGTGTTGCGTCGGCCCCTCCGTCGGTAGCTGTGCCGGACGCCCACGGGTTGACCACCGCCACTCCCAGTGGCGTTTCTGCGCCGACGACCACATCGCCGCCCCCCGGCTCGTTTGTCCCGGGCACTGCGCCGACACGACCTTCCATCCGATCGGGCACAGCGGCTCCCGGCACCGCCCTTCCCGGCACCGGCGTTCCCGGCACCACCAGCGATGGGGCCGCCAGCGATGAGGTCACTGAAGGCGGCACGACCACGATCGCGACTACCGAGCCGCCCGTTGCCACGGGAACATCGGCCCCATCGAGTCCAGGAGCGACCACCACCACGGAACCCCCCACGATCGTCGGCGCTCCGGAAGTGACCACGACCCAGCCGACCACGACCACGACCACCGCAACCACCTCGCCAGCAACTACCTCGCCAGAGCCGGGTACCACCACGACGACGACGGTCGCCGGCAGGCCTGGTGGTGACCATCCCGGGAAGCCAGACAAGCCGCCGAAGCCCTGAACTGACCGCCGGCGGATTGCGCTCGAACGAGCAATCGACTGGGCGCAACCCGCGGCCGGCCGAGCGTCCTTCGACGTTACTGTTGGTGCCCCACGATCGAAGCGCTGCAGACGTTGCGCGAGAGGAGGCACCATGCAGTCGTTGCGAACCATCGGCGCACGTGCCGTGACAGCGCTCGGTCTAACCGCTGTGACCACTGTGCTGGCTTCGTGCGGCGCACTCGGCAACGAGCCGTTCACGGTCGAGATCGACCTCAGCACCACGACTGTCACGGGCACCGCCACCGATCCACTCACAACAGCGTCGTCTGACGCGGCGTCCAACGAATCATCGACCGTGCCTGGGTCGACCGGCCCGACCACGGCAACCGGTTCGTCGGTGCCGTCGGCCACCACCACGTCGGTTGCCCGCGGCGGATCCACCACGCTGCCCACTCTCTCTGGCACCACCAGTCCAGAAGACACCAGTCCGGAAGTCACCACCACGACGATCGTCGCGTCAGAGCCGCCGCCCCTGCCCACCAGTCCGGCCGATCCGGCCAGCCCCACGACCGGTCGGCCGACCACCACTGCTCCGCCGGCCACGACGACCACCGCCGCAACGACCACGACCACCGAGCCGCCTACCACAACCACCGAGCCGCCCACCACGACCAGCACGACGACGACCACCACGACCGTCGCCCCACCCGAGGCACCAACCACCACGACCACCACCACACCGGTCCAGATCTGACAATCGTCGCTGCTGGACAGGGATCGGGTGCTGAAATGGGATCATCTAGGGTGCCGGCTGATGGCGCGCACACCTGATCTCGAGCGTCGCCTGGAGCTGCTCGATCGCATCGTGCTGTACCTCGCCGACCATGGTCTTGCGCAGGCCACCCTGCGCCCGATGGCGGCCGCACTGGACGTCAGCATCAATCGGCTGGTGCATCACTTCGGGTCGAAGGACGAACTGATCACGACGGCGCTCACCCGCGCCATCGACCAGCAGATCGACGTGCAGCAGCGGTGGCTTCGTCGTCAGCCCGATCTCACCATGGTCGAGCTGTACGGCAAGTGGTGGAAGTGGATCACGGCTAATCGCGCCAATCTGGCCCTGGTCCGGCTGAACTACGAGGCCGCGGCCCTGGACACGCATGTCACCGGGCTGTCCGGCGAGGTGCGCGCCGACCAGATCGGGGTATGGCGCCACGATGTCGAGCAGCGCCTGCTCGGCGAGGGCCTGGCGCCTGACCGAGCCGAACTGGAAGCATCACTGATGAAGGCCACCTTCTCGGGTTTGATCATGGACCTGTTCGCCACCGGCGATCGACGCCGCCTGACACCGGTGGTCGAAGAATGGCTGGACCGCGTCGCCCAGCGACTGACGGCAGATTCGCTCCCGGTCTGAAACGAGTGTCTGTGGTAACTTCCGTCTGTTCCGTATCGAGGAACCGTTCCACCAAGTGGAACGAGTCTCCTCCCACGGCTCGAATGCCTTGGGCACAGATGCCAAGCGTCGAAAGGAGGTGACAGATCATCATGAGCAGAGCCAACTCGACGACCACACATCGTCATGCACCGCTCGTCCGCATCACCGAACCACTCGTTCGTGATCAGGGCGTGCTGCGACCGGCCACGTGGGACGAGGCGCTCGACCGTGCTGCCGCTGGCTTCGCGGCCGCTCGCGACCACCACGGCCCCAACTCGGTCGGTGTGTTCTCGTGTTCGAAATCCACGAACGAGATGAACTTCGTAGCTCAGAAGTTTGCTCGCGTGGCCATCGGTACGAACAACATCGATAGTTGCAACCGCACTTGACACGCTCCATCCGTGGTCGGTCTGGCCACAGTGTTCGGAGCAGGTGGCGGTACATCCAGCTACGCAGAGGTCGAGGACACCGATGTCATCGTGCTGTGGGGCTCGAACGCGCGCGAAGCACATCCGATCTTCTTCCATCATGTCCTGAAGGGCGTGCATGCCGGCGCCCGCCTGTTCGTGGTCGATCCACGCCGTTCCGCATCGGCGCAGTGGGCCGACCTGTGGCTGGGCAATCACGTCGGCACCGACATCGCGCTGTCGCACACGATCGCCCGCGAGATCATCCATGCCGGTCTGGCCAACACCGACTTCATCGCTCGCGCCACTTCCGGCTTCGACCAGTACCTGGCTGCTGTTGAACCGTGGACACTCGAGCGCGGCGCGACGGTCACCGGCGTGCCGGCCGAAGCCATCCGCGAGATCGCGCACGCGTACGCCTCCGCCGATCGGGCGCAGCTGTGCTGGACACTGGGCATCACCGAGCACCACAACGGTGTCGACAACGTGTTGGCGCTGATCAATCTGGCGCTGCTGTGTGGTCACGTCGGTCGTCATGGATCTGGGCTCAACCCACTGCGCGGGCAGAACAACGTGCAGGGGGGCGGCGACATGGGCGCCATCCCGAACCGGCTGGTCGGCTTCCAAGACATCCTCGACGCCAACGTGCGCCGGCAGTTCGAGGCTGCCTGGGGGGTCACCATCCAGGACACGATCGGCCTGAACCTCACCCAGATGTTCGAGGCCATGGAGCACGGCGACATGCGCGCCGTGTACGTGATCGGCGAGAACCCCGCCCAGAGCGAAGCCGACAAGACCACCACCATCGGGCTGCTCCAGGGGCTGGACCACCTGGTGGTGCAAGACATCTTCCTCACCAAGACCGCACAACTGGCCCACGTGGTGCTGCCGGGCTCGGCGTCGTGGTGCGAGAGCGAAGGAACCGTCACCAACTCTGAACGACGGGTGCAGCGCAGTCGCAAGGCATTGGATCCACCGGGCAACGCGCGTGACGACATCTGGATCATCCGTCAGATCTGCCGCCGACTGGGCCACGAATGGGCCTACGGCACCACGCCACTCGAGGTCGCCGAGAACGTGTGGAACGAGGTACGCACTCTGTCTCCCATGCACGCCGGCATGTCGTACCAACGCCTCGACGATCTGGGTGGAATCCAGTGGCCGTGCCCACACGACGATCGTCTCGAGCCGTCCTACCTCCACGGCCGGCTGTGGAGCGCCGATCCCGCTCAGCTGGGCAGGCCCGCGCCGTTCAGTCCGGTGGTCGACGATCCGCCGGTCGAGCACCTGTCGGCCGACTTCCCGCTACGACTCACCACTGGCCGTCGCCTCGACTCGTACAACACCGGAGTGCAGTCAGGCGGCTATCGAAGCCCGTTGCGTTGGGGCGAGTCGATCGACCTGTCACCCGAGGATGCCCAACAGTTGGGCATCACCGACGGCGAATGCGTCCGCGTCTCGTCGGCGCGCGGATCGGTCGAGGCGCCGGCTCGCATCGACCGGGTGCTTCGACCCGGTCTGGTCTTCATGACGTTCCACTTCCCTGAAGAGGTCGACACCAACATCTTGACCATCGACGCCACCGACCCCAAGTCGGGCACGGCCGAGTTCAAGGCAGCCGCCGTTCGGATCGACAAGCTCGATCACATCGCAGGTGCTGCCGCAGGCACGTGATCGATGGACCTCAAGCTCAGTAGCCACACAGCGACGCAGACCGAGATCGACGCGATCCATTCGGCGCTCGGCGCAGCCGACGACTCGTGGCACATCGCCGAGCGCTCCAGTGCAGAACACCACGTCGCTCGTGGCGGACACTCGCTGCGTGATCAACGCCACCGGCTGCTGCCCACGCTGCACGCGATCAATGACCGGGTCGGCTGGATCAGTCGCGGGGCGATCAACGAGGTGGCTCGGCGCCTGGACATCGCACCGGCCGACATCTACGGCGTCGCCACCTTCTACGGGTTGTTCAGCACGGTCGAACGCCCCACTCGACAACTGCACGTTTGCGTCGATCTTGCCTGCCGCATCGCCCCCGGCAGCGCACATCGGGCGCTACCTGCCGGCGCCCACGAGTCGCCGTGCCTGGGCCTGTGCGAGCGCGCCCCGGCAGCGCTGCTCATCCAAGCAGGTGCACCGTCTCACCAGCACGTGATCGCGCCGGCGACACCGGTCGCGCTGCGTGCCGCGCTGGACGCTGTCGACCCCAGCCACCTTCCTGCCGAGGCGGCAATCGTCGGCGCGACCCCACAGTGCGCTGTTCCTGCCGACCACGGCCTGGTGCTGTTGTCCAGAGTCGGCGTGGTGGACCCGACCAGTATCGACTCGTATCGATCGGCGGGCGGGTACTCGGCGCTTCGGCGTGCCATCGAACTGGGGCCTACTGCGGTGATCCGCGAGGTGACCGATTCGGGCCTGTTGGGCCGGGGCGGTGCAGCGTTCCCCGCAGGACGCAAGTGGGAAGCGGTGGCGCGCCAGTTGGTGCACCCGCACTACTTGGTGTGCAACGCCGACGAGAGCGAGCCCGGCACGTTCAAAGACCGCGTGATCATGGAGGGCGACCCGTTCTCGCTGATCGAATCGATGACCATCGCCGCGCTGGCCACGGGCTGCGAACAGGGCTACATCTACCTGCGCGGCGAGTATCCGCGGGCACGGCAGATGCTGCAGAGCGCAATTCTCGCGGCATGTGCCCACGGGCTGCTGGGCGGCGATGTCATGGGGTCGGGCTCGCGGTTCGATCTGGAGGTCTTCGTCGGCGCTGGCGCCTACATCTGCGGCGAAGAGACCGCCATCTTCAACTCCATCGAAGGGTTCCGCGGCGAGCCACGCAACAAGCCGCCGTTCCCCGTGGAGGTCGGGCTGTTCGGCAAGCCGACGGTCGCGAACAACGTCGAGACGCTTGTCAACCTGCTGCCCATCGTGCTGCAGGGAGGCGCTGCATTCGCGGCACGCGGCACCGACGCGTCGACCGGCACCAAACTGTTCTGCCTGTCGGGCTCGGTCGTTCGACCTGGCGTGTACGAGGTTGATTTCGGTGCCACGCTGCGCGAGTTGATCGCTCTGGCCGGCGGGGTGACCCCGGGTCGAACGCTACGCGCGGTGCTGCTGGGTGGGGCCGCCGGGTCGTTCGCCGACGCCGACGACCTGGACGTTGCGTTGACGTTCGAGGCCACTCGCGCTGCAGGGCTGACCCTGGGCTCGGGGGTCATCATGGTGCTGGACGAGCAGACCGACCTGGTCGACTTCGTGCAACGCATCGCCGCGTTCTTCCGTGATGAGTCGTGCGGCCAATGCGTGCCATGTCGCGTGGGCACCGTGCGCCAGGAAGAGTTGCTGCACCGACTGGCCACCGGGCAGCGCACCGCCGACGACGAGCGTCAACTCATCCTGGACATCGGGCACGTCATGCGTGATGCCTCGATCTGCGGTCTGGGTCAGACTGCCCACAACGCCATCGAATCGGCCATCACGAAACTGGGAGTGCTGTCGTGACGAAACAGACAACAGCCACAACCACAACCACAGCCACAGCCACAACCACAGCCGTCGATGCCCCGAAACGAGTCGTCGAGCTCAGCATCGACGGAACATCGGTCAAGGTGGCCGAGGGAACCACCTTGCTGCAGGCATGCCGGGGCAGCGGGTGCGACGAGATCCCCACGCTGTGCTACGGCGACACGCTGACGCCCAAGAACGCATGCCGCGTGTGCATGGTCGAGGTCGAGGGCTCGCGCACGCTGGTGCCGTCGT
>JANNFQ010000674.1:0-8115 GCA_031380045.1 Acidimicrobiaceae bacterium | reverse complement strand
ACCCTGATGCCGGTGTGATAGATGCGCTGATAGTCGATCATCTCATCCCTCGTCGAGACGGGAACAGCGCGGCCATCGTGACGGACTGCTTCATCGGTTCCCCCAGATATCAACGTTCGTCCGACCCATCGGATGACGGCTTACTTACTCGTCGGTTAATATATACCCCCCGGACCCAAGGCTGTACAGGCGTTGTAGGTCGAAACGTGTGCACGGATCGCCGCCAACACGACCCGCCAACATCGACATGACCGTCAGCGACGGGCCACCCGAGTGACGCTGCCGCCGGCGGGCGAGCCGGCGAACATTGCTTCCGAGTCGAAGCCGATGCGCACATCGGGGATGACCTCGATGACGACGCGTCCAGGACTGTCCAGGTGGGCCACGAAAGCATCCTGCTTGACGATGTCATCGGGCCGGACCTTCGCGGCCAGCGCGCGGTACATCCACGCCTTCACCTCGGCGTCGTCACTGACGATGGCCGAACCCTTGTAGGTGACGGCCTGGCTGATGCCGATGTCGGTGCCACGACTCGAGATCGCAACGGCCACCCTCGGCCGCGCCTCGATGGCCGACACCCGCTTGCGGCGGCGCGTGCACGTCAGCCAGAACCGCCCCTCGTGATGCACGAAGTTCATGATGACCCCCACCGGATCACCCTCGGAGGTCGTCCACATGAAGCAGCACTCGGTCTGGGTGGACAGCAGCAGTGCCTCTCGGTCGTCGGCCAACGCGAACACCGACACGTCCTCGTAGTTGTCGACGTACTTCGACCCGACATCCTTCGTCATGGGCGGCTCCCTCGTTCAATCCCTCTGCGACACCTGTCAAACTTACTGCCGAATCAATTAACCGATCAATCGTCCCCAGACAGGAGCGTCGAATGAAACGCGACTTCCCGACCCATCCGTCGGAGCTGACCGCACAGTGGCTCACCGAGCGCCTGCGCACGAGCGGAGTGCGCACCGCTTGTGTGACGGGATTCAGCACGTCACCCGTCGGCGAGGGAATCGGCATGCTCGGCATTCTCGTGCGCGTCCTGCTCGAGTACGACCACGACGAACCCGGCGCCCCAACGTCGCTCGTCGCCAAGTTTGCTACACCGGTCGAGGGCAACCGCGCGGTGGCGATGGCGTATCACATGTACGAGCGCGAGGTCGGGTTCTACAACGAGGTCGCGCCGACAATCGACGTCGCTGCGCCGGCGTGCTTTGCGGCGGAGGTCGACCCGGAGAGCGGCGACTGCGTGCTGCTGCTCGAGGACCTCTCGGAGATGCGCACTGGCGACCAGGTCGTCGGTTGCGAAGCGGAGACAGCGAAGCAGATCATCGATGCGGTCGTCCCGCTGCACGCCAAGTACTGGGGGCACCCCGAGGACCTGACGGCGAAGGTGAACACGGTGCCGCGCATCGATGGAGAGGCGCAGAGCGCCGGCATCACCGCCGGTTGTCTGGCCGGATGGGACCCGTGCATGGCGAACTTCGGACACGTGGTCGCGGACCAGATCAAGGCCAGCCGCGACCGCTTTCTGGCCGCAGTGCCCGAGATCCACTTGATGATCGGTCGCCGTACACAGACGATCATCCACGGCGACGTTCGCCTCGACAACCTGATGTTCGACCAGCAGCGCGTCGTGCTGTTGGACTGGGCCCTGTCCGTGTCGACCGGCCTCCAGGACATCGCCTATCTGCTCAGCCAGAACGTGACGACCCAATCTCGGCGGGCGCACGAGAAGGAGCTGCTCCAGCACTACCGCGACCGCCTCGCCGAGCACGGCGTCCTGCACCCCGCCGACGCGACATGGGACGACTACCTCGTCGGTGTGCTGTACATGTTCTGCTACGCCGTTGTGATCGCCGGTACGCTCGACCCGTCGAATGCGCGCGGCGCGGCGTTCATGGAGCAGCTCGTTGCCCGCGCGTCAGCGACGATGATGGACCACGACGTCCTCTCGCTTCTCCCTGCCTAGCTTGGGCGAGGACTGACGGCCCTACCGCTGTGTCGCGGCAGCCGACAACAGATCGAGAGCCTCATCAAGTGCATCGAGCTGGCGAACGGCCGGCCACGATTCCGGATCGAACAGCGCCTGCAGGGCGACGCCATCGACAGCGGCGATCAGCCGCTCGGCGAGCCGGCCGGGGTCGCCAGCCGGCGAGCACTCGCCCACCAGACGTGCGATGTGGGTACGGAACTCGCGGTACGCGTCGCGCTGCGTCTGCGCCAGCGCCTGGTCACCGGCAGCCTCTGCACAGAACGCGACGGTCACCATCCAGTGTCGACTCGACTCCTCGTCCAGCGGGAGCGCACCGACCAGCGACGCGCGCAACCTCGCCCGGGCGTCACCGCCTGTGGCATGGCGCCGATCGATCCGCCGTTGCAGTGACGCCGTCAGCGTGCACTGCAGCAGCTCGCGCTTGTCGGCGAAGTAGTGCGTCAAGGCGCCTGTCGTCAGCCCAGCCTCGGCAGCCACCTCGCGCATCGTCGCCGCGCCGATGCCGGCCCGAGCGATGAGACGAGCCGCGGCATCAGTCAGCTCCTGCCGGCGCTCTTCGACGTCGACCACTCTCGGCATTGACGGGAGTGTAGCCGCGTGTTATATAACGTTTGTTCTGTTACCAGCCGGCGTACTTCGCCACGGGATCTCTCAGGAGGACGATCATGGTCCACGTTCCGACACGAGGGGACGTTCCGGTTCGGCTCGGCCCATCGGTGCAGCAGGTCCCCGACTACGGACCCAGCACGATGAGCCGCGATCCGTACGGTGACCCGGTTCGCTTCGAGCTGGAGCGCGAGCGCGTGCTGGGCACGAGCTGGTTGCTCGCTGGTCGCTCGGCGCAGGTCCCATCAGCCGGTGACTGGATCACGTTCGAGGGACATGGCGAGACCGTGGTGATCACGCGTCAGGCGGACGATTCGCTCGCCGCCTTTCACAACGTGTGCCGCCACCGCGGCACCACCATCGTCACCGAGCACAAGGGCTGTGGCGCGCGCCGCTTCACATGCCCTTACCACGGCTGGGTGTACGACACCGCGGGCAAACTCGTCGGTGTGCCCGAGCGCGAGGACTTCGCTGCCGAGCACCTCGACGGCGCTCGCGCTCCAGCCGTCGCTGTCGACGAGTGGGGCGGCTGGGTGTGGATCAACCTCGCCGGCCCGGACACTGCGCCATCGCTCCAGGAATGGATCGGGCCCGAGATCATGGCTGACCTCGGCCGGTTCAGGATGGAGGACATGATCCTTCACGACGTCATCGAGTTCGACGTTCCCGTCAGTTACAAGGCGATCGTCGACGGATTCAACGAGGTGTACCACGTCACCCAGCTCCACCACGTGGGGGCAGAGGCGTCGAAGACCTTCCGCCAGACCTCGTTCCACATCATCGACAAGAACTACATGTGCTTCGTGCCGCGCACCGATCGCCTCGACGCCCTGGCCGAGACGTGGGATCACCACCAGCATGCGATCTGTCACTACGTGGTGTTCCCGAACACTGTGTTCAACTGCAATCCCCCGCACATCCAGGTGTTCAACCCCATCCCGATCGATGTCGACCGGACGCGCTTCTTGTGCTGGGAACTGATCTATCCCGGCGACCCCGCCGATCCCGAGTACGCCTCGTACCTGAGCAAGACGATGGCTCATTGGGAAGTTCTGAAGGACGTCGTCGGCGAAGACATCGCGATCTACGATCAGCTGGCACGCACGAAGCGCTCCAGTGGCTACACGTCACACATCCTCTCTGCGCGAGAGTGCAAGATCGCCCACTATCACGAGACCATGGACCGCCTCATCCGCGACTGACATCCGTCCGATCGATCGCGGTCGATCGCTGTGTCGAGATAATCTACTGTGCGGTAAGTATTGGTCGCGGCTCAGCGGCCCACGCACTCTTGGGGGAGAGCACGATGGATTCTTGGATCACCGACACCCGCATCAGCCCGCGCTTTCAGTACTACACGCGCGCCAACGCCGATGAGGTCGGCCCCGACCCGTTCAGCCCACTGGGCTGGAGCCTGGGGTGGGTGAAGGGCTGCATCCCCGGCGTCGCCGCAGGCTTCGTGAACTTCGGGGTACTGGCCAACGACGAATTCGCCCTCGACCCACCCGAGGTGTTCGGTAACTGGGGCGGGTACTTCTACAACCAGTTGTCGCTGCCCCGGCTGATGGGATGCCGCATGCCGGGGGCCACCCCCGAGGCCATCGACATCGCCTACTTCGGCGATCACCCCGGCGTGCCGCCATACGTCGCCCACCCCCAGGACGAGAACGAAGCGCAGTCGGCCAAGCTGGGCGAGACGATGGCTTGGGTCATGAGCACCACCGAGTTCCCGGCAATGGCCGAGGGCGCGGCGTTGGCGAGACGCACCGTTGCCGAGCGGCCCGAACTCGCCAAGCTCAGCAACGGTGAGTTGGTGGCTCGCGGTCGCGCGATGGCGCCGCTGATCGACCGTGTGTGGACCGCCTACTGCCAGGTGTGCTTAGGGGCATCACTCGGCCCTGGGGCCGTACAGGCGATCTGCGCGGGCATCGGTCGCGCCGACGATGCCATGAAGGTCCTTGCTGCGGTGGGAGACATCGAGTCGGCCGAGGCATCGTTCGCGATGTGGGACATCGCCCGGATGATCAAAGGATCGGCCGAGCTGATGACCCTGTTCGATGGTCCACTGGACAAGCTGCTCGAACGTGTGGCCGCGTCGGGTTCTGACGATGCCCGCAAGTTCGACGCTGCATGGTCATCATTGCTGGCCGAGCACGGCCATCGCGGACCGAACGAGTGGGACATGCGCGCCCATTCGTGGACCACGAAGCCCACATTGGCGTTGTCGATGTTGGAGCGCTTGCGCTTCCAGAGCGACGATCGATCGCCGCACGTCGCCAAGGCTGCGGCTGCTGAGCAGCGCGAGAAGATCGTCGCCGAACTGCTCGCCGATGTTGCCGGCGAGCCAACAACCAGCGGCACGTTGCAGGCCGGCCTGCACTCGGCTGCTCTGTTCTACGGACTGCGCGAACGCGGGAAAGGCGCGTGCATCCGCGTCATCCACGAGGCCAAGTTGGCATTCGGAGAGTTGGGTCGACGGATGGTCGAGCTTGATGTGATCGACGATTCCCAACAGGTGTTCATGCTGCTGGACGACGAGCTTGATGACTTCCTCAGCGATCCCCACGCACACTCGGCCGTCATCCGCGAACGTGATCTGACGTTCCAGCGGCTGCACCTGCTGCAGCCGCCCTACATCGTGGGCCCAGACCGGCCGGTGCCACCGATCTCGGAGTGGCCGATGCGCCACGGCGATCGCAAGGTCGAGCAGGTCGTCGCCGGTCAGCGGTTGCAAGGCGCACCCGGCGCCCAGGGTGTGGTCACGGGCCGCGCTCGCGTCATCTTGGATCCGTCCGACGCAGGCGATCTCGAGCCGGGCGACATCATGATCGCCCCCACCACCGACCCCTCGTGGACCCCGTTGTTCCTGTCCGTCGCCGGCGTGATCGTCAACGTGGGGGCAGTCGCCAGTCACGCGGCCATCGTGTGTCGCGAGTTGGGCGTGCCGTGTGCCGTGTCGGTCGTGGATGCGACCAAGCGGATTCCGGATGGGGCGATGGTCACCGTCGATGGCTCGTCGGGCACTGTCACCATCGTCTCGATCTGAGACGACGGGCACGACGTGACACGACGTGACACGACGTGACGATCGAGGCAGTGGTCTTCGACTTCGGTGGTGTCATCATCACCCCGATCACCGACAAGATGGATGCTCTGGCCGTGCGCCACAACACCACGGTGGGCCAGCTGGTGCAGGTGCTGCTGGGGCCGCACCAGTCGGGCGACCATCCGTGGCATCGCGCCGAGCGAGGCGAGCTGGCGGTGGCCGACATCCAGGGGCAGTTGGGCCCCTGGGCGATGCAGGCCGGGCTGCACCTGCACGGCGACGAGATCGACATCCTGCTCGCGCCGGGCTATCGCGTCATCGACGAGATGATCGCGATGATCGCCACCGTGCACGGCATGGGGATTCGGACAGCGCTGCTGACCAACACGTTCGCCGAGTTTCGACCGACTCTGGAAGCCACGGTCGACTTCCGTCTGTTCGACCAAGTGATCGAGTCGTACGCAGTGTCGGCTCGCAAGCCCGAGCCGGCGATCTATCACGCAACCGCCGCAGCGCTGGGGATGGACCACGAGCGCATCGCCTACCTCGACGACTTCGAACAGAACCTGGCTCCTGCGGTCATGCTGGGCTGGACCGTCGTGCGCGTGACGGATCCGCTCGAAGCGATCGCGACGCTGGCTCAACTGCTGGCCATGTGACTTCGTGGATGTCTCGCTGCAGAACGACGCCGGAGGTCGGACGATGGCCACGGGGTCAGGTGGGGGGCGACTCGTCGAAGTCGCCGTTGCCTCGACGCAGATCGGTGACGACCGTGACCAGTGAACGCAACGACCGATCGGGCAGACCGGTCTGCGTGAACACCTGTTCGTTCAGGGCCGCGGTTGCGCGACGGGCCACCGATCGGCCCGATCGGGTGATGGTGGCCAGCGTGGTGCGCTGATCGTCGGGATGGGGTTGCCGCTCGACGAATGCCTTGCCTTCCAGGCGATCGATCACGTTGGTCACGCTGGCCGGGTGGACCTGCAGGCGGTGACCGATCTTGCCCAATGGCAGCTGGCCGGCCCGAGAGAACTGCAGCAGCATCAACGCTTCGTACTGGGCGAAGGTCAGTTCGAAGGGCGCCAAGACTGCGTGCACGCGAGCCAGCAACACCTGGTGGGCGCGCATCACCGACGTGACCATGGCCATGCCCAGCGACGCGTCCTGCCAGCCGCGGGCGTCCCACTGACGACTGGCCTCGGCGATGGGGTCGAAGCCGAGTGGACGGGGGTTGCGCACCCGCGCAGCCTACTGATGCGGCACGGATGGAAATTGGTTGGACATCAAAGTAATGTGACTCCATGAGCGTGCCCGAACTGCACCGACCTGTTCACCCTGTTCGATTCGTCACAGCGGCCAGCCTGTTCGACGGCCACGACGTCTCGATCAACATCATGCGGCGCATCTTGCAGTCGCAGGGTGCCGAGGTTGTCCATCTCGGGCACAACCGGTCGGTCGACGAAGTCGTGCGCGCCGCGTTGCACGAAGACGTGCAAGGCCTGGCGGTCAGCTCGTATCAGGGTGGCCACATGGAGTATTTCACCTACCTCATCGACCGCTTGCGCGACGAGGGCATCGGCCACGTTCGCGTCTATGGCGGCGGCGGCGGCGTGATTGTGCAGGAAGAGATCGATGAGCTGCATCGGCGTGGCGTCGCCAGGGTGTTCTCGCCGCAGGACGGCCAGCGATTGGGTCTGCCGATGATGGTCAACGCGATGATCGCCGAGTGCGACGTGGCCCTGGACGCATCGCTCGTCGATGTCCAGCATCTGCTCGCCGGATCGGACCGCGACCTGGCTCGAGCCATCACCGCGCTCGAGACAGGCGCTGCCAGCGGAGAACTGCTGACGGCCATCTCTCGTGCCGCATCGCACCGCAACGTGCCCGTGCTGGGCATCACCGGCACAGGCGGGTCGGGCAAGTCGTCGCTGACCGACGAGTTGCTGCGCCGGTTCCGCTTGGATCAAGCCGACAAGACCAAGATCGCCGTGATCGCCATCGATCCCACGCGCCGACGTGGTGGCGGGGCGCTGCTGGGCGACCGCATCCGCATGAATGCAATCGACACGCCAGCCATCTTCTTCAGGTCGTTGGCAACCCGGTCGGGTGGGTCCGAGATTCCCGAGTCGCTGGATCACGTGGTGCAGGCCGCAAAGGCCTGGGGCGCCGACCTGGTGATGGTCGAGACGCCCGGCATCGGTCAGGGCGACGCGGCGATCGTGCCGCACGTCGACGTGCCGATGTACGTGATGACGCCCGAGTTCGGCGCGTCGTCACAACTCGAGAAGATCGACATGCTCGACTTCGCCGAGGTCGTGGTCATCAACAAGTTCGAGCGGCGCGGCGCCGAAGACGCTCTGCGCGATGTGCGTCGTCAGTGGGCGCGCAACCGCGAACGTTTCGACGCCGACCCGACCGAGTTGCCGGTCTTCGGCACAGTGGCCTCGCGATTCAACGACGACGGCGTGAC
>JANNFQ010000667.1:0-3748 GCA_031380045.1 Acidimicrobiaceae bacterium | reverse complement strand
CAACCATCCGTCGCCGTCCAGTGGCGTCGAACCGTCGCGATAACAGCGCAGCAGCATCGGGCCGCGCACCAGCACCTCGCCGTCGCCGGCAATGCGCACCTGGACCGAGTCGAGGGGAACACCGTCATAGACCACGCCGCTGCCGGTCTCGGTCATGCCATACGTGACGACCGCGTTGGCCGGCCGGTCGTCGGGCGGACGGCTGCCACCCAACACGATCACCCGGAACGCCGCAGGGTCGATGCGTGCCAGCGCGGTAGGAACCAGCGATACCAGGTTCGCCCCGGCCCGGGCAGCGGCCATCACCGCCTCGGCGTCGAAGCCGGGAAGGACCGTCAATCCGGCGCCGGCGAACAGTGCCTTGGTCATCACCGAGAATCCGCCGATGTGCGACAGCGGCAGGCATGCCAGCCAGTGATCGCGGTTGGTCACGCGCAGCCGGGACGACGTTGCTCGTGCCGATGCCTCCAAGGCTTGATGTGTCAGCACCACGCCCTTCGGGATGCCTGTCGAACCGCTCGTCGCGATGACCAGCGCGTCGCCGGTCTGCACGGGGTCGCCTTCGAGCTGCTCGGTGCCCGCAGCGGTCACGATGCGAGTCGGACGGATCACGGCCAACAACTGCCGTCGCGCCGGAGGAGGAAGTCGCCGATCGATGGGAAACACGGCATCGCCGTGGTCCCACGCGCGCCGCACGGCGTCGATGAAGGATTGGCCGGCCGTCAGGTCGATTGCCACCAGCTCGGCCATAGAGGCAGGCTACGGCGTCTGGCCCTTCAGTCACGGAGCGTGGGGGTCGTGCCGGTGTGCGTGCGCAATGCCGACGCGAGCGCAAGACTGTCGCGCATGAACGACATCGACAGGAGCCTCGGGGCATGAGCGACGGCGGTGCCAGCAGCGCGACGGCCACGATGCGAACCCAGAATCGGTGGATCGCCGGAGCCCGGCCGAGAACGTTGCCCGCTGCCCTGGTGCCGGTTGCCATCGGGGCCAGCGTGGGGTTCGGACAGCAAGGCGCGCGATGGTGGACGGTGGCACCGGCGTTGATCGTCAGCCTGGCCCTGCAGATCGGCGTCAACTATGCCAACGACTACAGCGACGGTGTGCGCGGCACCGACGATGTCCGTGTGGGACCCGTGCGTCTGGTCGCTAGCGGGTTGGCCCCGGCAGCACAGGTCAAGCACGCTGCCTTTGCTGCCTTCGGAGTAGCCGCAGCGGCCGGCCTGGTGTTGGCCGCAGCCACGTCGTGGTGGTTGCTGGTCGTGGGTGTTGCCAGCGTGCTGGCCGGCTGGTTCTACACCGGTGGTACTCACCCATACGGGTATCTTGGCTTTGGTGAGGTGTTCGTCTTCGTGTTCTTCGGCCTGGTCGCCACGCTGGGCACGACGTACGTGGTGGTCGAGCGCATCCCGGGGTTTGCATGGTGGTTGGGTTCCGGGGCCGGATCGCTGGCGTGCTCGTTGCTGGTGGTCAACAACTTGCGCGACATACCCACGGATCGTGCCGCGGGCAAGCGCACTCTGGCGGTCAGGCTGGGCGACCGACGCACCCGGTGGTTGTTCGTGATGTTGGTGTCCGCAGCATTGCTGGTGCTGATTCCTGTGGCCATCGACGGGCACGGTCCGGTGCTGATCGGATTGGCTGCTGCCGTGGCAGCCGCGCAGCCGATTCGACGGGTGCGTCAGGGGGCCGGCGGTTCAGAGCTGATCGCCGTGCTGGGTGCCACGGGCAAGTTGCAATTGGCCTATGGAGTGCTGGTCACGGCTGGGATGGCGTTGGCCGCGTGAGCGATCATCAGCGACGCCGACCGATGTCGTGTCGGACATCACCCGAACGGGCGACACCAAATCGCGGTTCCTTTGTTCGTGCAGATCCGACACGACCGCCGGTTGTCCTGCGAAGCTGGACCGGATGAGAGGAGAGTCCAGCGAGCTCGTCGCAGGTCGCGCATCGACCATCCGAAGCGCCCTCTTGTTCGACTACCGGCGATCCACATGGGCGCGTCGAGCATCGCTGCTGGCTGTGGCACTGTGGCTCGCGTACGAGTGGGGCCCCGGCAACGAGACAGTCACGCCATGGTTGGTGATCAACGTCATCGGGCACAGCGATGGTGCCAGGGCGATCCCCGTGACCGCGTTGGTCGGATTTGTGTTCACCACGGTGCAGCAGCTGGCATCGGGTGCCACTGCGCTCGTTGGATTCTCGATGTTCGAGCGTACGGCCGGCGCATCGTGGGAACGGCTGCGCGGCGACGCGCCCACTGCACCGCTGGAATGGCATCGCCTCGGTTGGGCAACCCGCGGCATCGTGGTCTTCGGCCTCGGCACCACTGCCGTGGCGCTGACCCAGATCATGTCCACCGGCAAGGTGGGCGTGCGCAGGCACATGGCGGTCATCGTCCAGAGCGCTGTTCTGTGCGGGGTGCTGGTTGGCTTGCTGGGTGGCGCCGTCGCCAGCCTGGCCGTACTGGGCCGGAACTCGTCGCGCATGTCGGCTGCCACGGAATGGCTGCTCGACGTGTTGGGCAGCCCGCTGCTGTGGCTGGGTTTCGTTGCGTTGGGCACGATCGTTCACTTCGTCCGTCGCTGGATAGCGCGCGACTAGCTGGCGCGGTCAGGTGGCCAACGCCAGCTTCGAACCGCGCAGCCACACGTCGAGCCGAGTAACAACCTGCATGGGCTGTTGCAGGTGTGCTGCGTGACCCGCACCGTGGATCTGACCGAACGTGCCGTCGGGAACCGACACTGCGATCCGCTCGGCGATGGGAACGAACTTCGTGTCCAGCTCGCCCGCCAATGCCAGCACGGGCATGTTCAGCTCGACCAATCGATCCCACAGTGGCAGTTGGCTGCCGGTGCCGCTGAGCCGCACACTGTGGGCCAGCCCGACGGCTGTGTTGTGCAGCCGCTCCTCGCGATCGGCCGGCGACAGCTGCAGGCCGGCGAACAACGGCTGCGCGATCCACTCGTCGATGAACTGTTCCAGCCCGACCTGCAGCAGGTGCTGGGCCAGACGATCGTCGGCCGTGCGTCTGGCTGCTCGCTCGTCGTCATCGACGATGCCGGGGGTGGCGCCGATCAGCGCCAGCCGATGCACCATGTGCGGCGACATCAGCGCCAGGTGCAGGCAGACGCGGCCGCCCAGGCTGTACCCCACGTAGATCGCCGGCCCGGTGGTGGCAGCCACCAGGTCTGCCGTGCGGCGCAGGTCGGCGCGCACGTGGCTGGACTCTCCGTGGCCGGGCAGATCGACCACGGCCGCTTGATAGCCGTGCCGCACGACGTGCTCGGCCAGCGTGACCATCGACCGTCCGGTCTGGGTGAAGCCGTGCACGAACACGATGCGTGGGCCACTGCCGGCTACCCGTGCGGCCAGCGGACCCGCCAGTGGTCGCCAGTCAGCCATGTGCCTCGTGGACGCTGTGCTGCTGATCGGTGGATTCGCCGTGTGCAACCCGTGCCCGTTCGGCGGCTCGTTGCAACAGCCGAACGAACACGTCGGTGTCCTGTGCACCCGGCACCATCCATGCCGGCTCGCCGTCGGCGAACGCGATCACGTAGGTGGGCACCGCCGAGATCTCGTTCTCGACAGCCGTCGCCATGAACGCGCGAACTTCGGCCGCACCTGCGTCACCGGCCAGAAACGTCGCCACCGCGTCTGCATCCATGCCCACCTGGGCGGCGCATGAGGACAACGCTGCTGGATCGCCGACGTCCAGCCCGTCGTGGAAGTACGCCTGCAGCAGGCG
>JANNFQ010000623.1:0-2000 GCA_031380045.1 Acidimicrobiaceae bacterium | reverse complement strand
TGTGGATTCTGGCCCTCTCGACCAGCCACGATCCATCGACATACTGTTCTGGGCATGCCCATGTCCTCGGGATTGAGCCATGTCGCCATGAGCGTTCCCGTGGGCAGCGTTGGACGCGCAGTTCTATGCGGACGCGCTCTGAGCGTTGCGATGGACGTCAGCCGGCTGGGCGGGTGACGAAGACGAACTCGTGGCCGGGCCTGTCGGGGGCATCGCGAACCTCGATCAAGTCGAGTCCTGCGCGGGCCAGTGACTCTTCGACCTCCGATCGAGTGCGGAACCGGAGTGCAGAGGTCGACTCGATCTCGAGATCCTGTCGCTGAAACACCGTCATCGAACGGAACGTCACGAACGGGCCGTCCACGGCCGTCACTTCCTCCCACGACTCGACGGGGCCGATGTCCGGAATGTCGACCACGACCTTCGTGAGTTCTGGGGTCCACCTCTCCCATGCTCGGCGCGCGGGGTCACGAGTCTCGAACACCAAGTGACCCAGTGGCCGCAGCGCGCGCCTGATCCCGCGCAAGGTCGCGAGCCACGCCTCGTCCGTCAGGAAGACCTGCGCGACGTTCCCAGTCATGAACGCCGCGTCGACCCGAAGTGAAGGCAGTGTCGTTGCGTCGCCGAGCAGCCACGTCACTGCTTCGGCGCCCGGCTTCGTGCGTGCCACGTCGAGCGAGGCCAGAGCCGGATCCACCGCCGTCACATGGATGCCACGCTGCGCCAGCATGCAAGCGAAGGTCCCCGTCCCACATCCGACATCGAGCACCGACGACACACCCAGCTCCTGTGCGAGTTCTTCGTAGACATCCAGATCACTTCGGTCGGGGTCGAGCGGGTCATAGACCGCGGCGAGCCTGGGGTCGTTGAAGATCGCGTCGGGCATCAGCAGATTCTGGTGCGACCGCTCGTGTCTCCGCAGCGAGTTTCCGAACGACGGCACCACAGTTGACGACGGCGACCGGGACTGATGAGGCCACGCGAAGATGGAGTTCGAAGAGATCGACACAAGGAGCGCACATGCGAGTAACGCGAATCATTGCGAACCTACGGGTCGACGACATCCACGCGGCCCGCGCCTTCTACACGGATTACCTCGGCCTCGAGGTCGAAGGTTTCAACATGGGATGGGTCGCGCGCTACCAGTCACCTGACGGCGGGGCAGAGGTTCAGCTGGTGACCCGAGACGCAACCAGCCCCGAGGATTCGGCCATTTCCGTGGCTGTTGGAGACGATGTGGACGAGGCGCACGCCGAAGCGCAGCGCCGTGGATACGAGATCGTCCATCCGCTGACCGAGGAGCCCTGGGGTATCCGCAGGTTCTTTGTTCGTGCTCCCGACGGGACAGTGATCAACATCTCCGGCCACCGCGACGAGTGAAGCGGTGTCGTCTGTGCCGACCAGCCGAGCGCCCATCGGAACGTCGCTGTGCGTTGACCAGCGTCTCAGTCGATCGACGTTCCTCGTCCGTCGTACGCGCCGCCGTTTCGCCGTGCGAGAGCTTCGAGGGCGTCCGTCAGCCCGTCGAGCGCACGGGCATCGGAAGGCGCTTTCTGCGTTGCGACAACGGCCCAGGGGTCCTCAGGGTCGTCCGGTGACAGCACCTCGACGCTGGACTCGCCTGCAAGCTCCTTCGCGCATGCCTTCGCTCCATCGCTGTCATCGAAGTGAAAGAAGTGCTCGTAGACCAGAGCCGTGGAGAGATTGAGTTCGTCCGCTTCCGCCTCGCCAACGAGCATCCACAGTGGAAAGCCGTGTTCATCCACCAATCCGCGAATCAGGTGCGGGCGAACGTCGCTCACGAGCGAATCCACAAGCTCGCCTGTTGATCGATGACGCGTTGCGCCGTCGAATCGATCCAGGTTCCACCACAGAACCTCGACGTCTACTTCGAACTCGGCATCGATCGCTCGAATTCCAGCCAACGTCAGCGTCGAGGTCAGCGGGTCGTGCCCATGTCCGACCGGCTTGGCACTCTCACATTCCTCAAGAGCTCGGGG
>JANNFQ010000599.1:0-2601 GCA_031380045.1 Acidimicrobiaceae bacterium | reverse complement strand
ACATGAACCAGATGGCGACGATCTCGTATCACACCTTGAACGGCACACAGAGTGTGGTGTTGACCGAGGCCGACCTGACCGGTGACGACGGTCTCGCGACCGAGTACGACTGCAATGGCGAGACCGTTGCTATCCCGACTCCGTTCCCCGCCGACGGAGTGACGTGCGACTTCGCCGTCGACGGCCGCTACTGGACCGGGTTTGACCGTTCAGTTCCGGTCGAGGCCGCGGCCCGCGACATGGCGTGGAGCGGCACCGCGCACGCACTGGTCGCCGAGCTCGGTGTGGGTGCGGCGACGCACAGCACACTGCAATTGGCTCTCGGCGTGTCGGCGTTGCTGGCCGGTCTGGGTGTGGTGTGCACTGTGATGGGCATCGCCTTCCTCTGGGAGACCCGCCGACGGAACAGCGCCGGCGTTCCAGACACGGTCCCCGACGCCTTCCTGAAGGACCAGCCGGTCGCGACGACCGCGACTGTCTGACGATCCCGCCGATAGGCCCCTCCTGGGAGGGGCCCACTCGGCGGCTTCGTGCTGGCGACGACCTAGGTCGAACGTGTGTCGTCCGCCCAGTCGAGCTCCCAGACTCGCACTGGCTCACTGATTCCTTTCAACACCTGATCGCCGGTGTAGTTGAAACGAAACCCTTTGCCCGCAACGAGTTGGCGAACCACATCACTGACCAACACCTGCCTGCCTCGCGCGTTGGACGCGATCCGGGCCGCGGTGATGACCGACGAACCGAACAGGTCAGAGTCCTCCGCGATGGGCTCGCCGGCGTTGATGCCGATGCGCACCGAGAGTGGCTCGCCCGGCTGGCTGTGGAACGCCTGTCGCATCGCCGCGGCGCACTCGAGGGCTCGTTGGGTGGACGAAAAGCTGCACTCGGCGCAGACTACGGCTGGCCCGAGGTCTGTCCGCGCCGATACGCCCTGGCCGTGTTGGCGAAGACACTCGTACGTTTAGGCACCACCGAGAATGGATCTACAGTCGGCCCTGCGACAGCGGGATCGCTCGTCACGGAGGTGGAGTCATGTTCAAGCCACTCGTAGCTGCAGCCGCAGCCGTCACGAGGGACCACGCCACCTGAGGGGATGACACCCGCAGGTGGCGTTTCCTCGGCCGGCGAACGGGTAGGCGGTCGGAAGAGGTGATCCACATGAGAGCAACCAGCGGTGCGGCCGACCGCAAGGCGGGCACTTCGGCGTGCTGCCAGCGCTGGTGGGGCTGATCGCCGCTGCACCAGGACCCTCGGGTCGCTCGGGCACAGATCACTGGACAAAGGCTCACCCTGGCCGGACGATCTGCCGATGAGGCCTTAGAACCATGTCGCTCATTCACGCCCCCCACCAACAGTCGGCCGACGGCGGTGGTGCCATTCTTGTCGGCCGGCAGCAGATCCTGAACTGGCTCGACGTCGCTCAGCGCGACGGGATCGGCGCGGGCGCATTGCACCTCGACCTCGATCGATTCCACCACATCAACAGCCGATATGGGCACGACGTGGGCGATCGAGTGCTGAACGTCGTCGCCCACCGAATACTCGGATCACTGGGCACTGGCGTGATGGTGGCCGGTGTGGATGGCGACGGATTCCTGGTGGTGATGCCGGGCTGCGACATCGACACGACCCAACGTGCGGCCGAGAACCTGTTGATCGCTGTGCACTCGCCGTTGACGTTGGGCGATCTGGTGGTCGACGTCCGTGCCAGCATCGGACTGGCCTGCCGGGCGCCCACCGACCCGCGTGTCGACCTGGTCGAGCGTGCATTCCTGGCCTGCCGCCGCGCCAAGGTCAGCGCGCCTGGAACGATCGTCGGCTACGAGGGCGCGCTGGGTGCCGAGGCTGATCGTCGACAGCGCGTGGAGGATGGGCTACGTCGCGCAGTGGCAGACGACGAGTTCCGACTGTTCGTGCAACCGAAGGTCGATCTGCACGACGGCGCAGTCATCGGCGTCGAGGCGCTGCTTCGCTGGCAGCACCCCGACGACGGGTTGCTGGCCCCTGGCGCCTTCTTGCCCGACGCCGAGGCCGCCGGGATGATGGTGACGATCGGCGACTGGGTGCTCGAGGCGGCGATCGAATTGGCCAGCCGGTGGCAGACCAGACGGCACGGTTCGCCGATGCGGGTGTGGGTGAACCTGGCCGCCCAGCAACTGGCGGCCAGCGATCATCTGCGCCAGCAAGTCGCAACGGCGATCGATACGGGTCGTATCGGTGCGGGCAGCATCGGGTTCGAGGTCACCGAGTCGAGTCTGTTGGAAGATCTGCCGAGCGCAGTCGGTGTCCTGTCGTCGTTGCGAGAGCTGGGGGCCGAGCTGGCGCTGGACGACTTCGGCACCGGATACTCGTCGTTGTCGTATCTTCGCCAGTTGCCGGTCACTGCCGTGAAGATCGATCAACGTTTCGTCGCCGGCATCGGGGGTTCGCTGGCCGATGAAGTGATCGTCGAGGCCGTCATCGACCTGGCTCACGCGCTGGGACTGCGCGTCGTGGCAGAAGGCGTCGAGCACGTCGGTCAGGCAGATGCCTTGGTGCGCATGGGCGCCGATCGGGCGCAGGGCTACCACTTCGCACGACCGATGCCGCCCGACGATTTGG
>JANNFQ010000571.1:0-2819 GCA_031380045.1 Acidimicrobiaceae bacterium | reverse complement strand
GGAAGATCACGTCGTGGCCCGCCAACAGCGCGTTCTCGAGTTGGGGCATGACGCTGTGCTCGTAGCCCATGACGCCATCGAACAGGGGCTGACCCGATGCGATCAGGGCGACGGCGTTGCGCCGGATCTCTTCTTTCACCGGCATCGAAGTCCATCCAGAGGACCGGAGCTCAGCGATCGTGCTGGGTCGGGATGAGGCGGGGGTCGTCATGAATCGACCATACCGCGGCACGGCGCCGTGTGCAGTGGCGTGGCCCCGGTGCCGACCAGGGCCACACGGCCACGGACAACGGCCACGGGTACGCTGCCGCACATGGACCTCAGCGGCGCGTGGCGGGCATGCGCCGCCGACGACGAACTGCGCCGAACCGGTATCGGGCTGGACATCGACGACACTGCGTGGCCCGAGGTCCAGGTGCCCGGTCATTGGCGGTCGACAGCGTCATTCGCCGACAGCGACGGACCGCTGCTCTACCGGCGGGCGTTCCATCTCGACCCGCCAGGCGATCACCAACGGGCCTTCGTCACCCTCGAGGGGATCTTCTACCAAGCCGATGTCTGGCTGGACGGCGCGTACCTGGGCGATCCCGAGGGTTACTTCTTCCCACATCGCTTCGACATCACCAGCCTGGCGCGCCTGTCGGCCGACCACGTGCTGGCCGTCGAGGTCACCTGCTCGCCGCAACGCGACCCCGAGGCCAAGCGCAACATCACCGGAGTGTTGCAGGACGGCGAGTCGTTCGACCGAGAATGGAATCCCGGCGGTCTGTGGCGGCCGGTGCGCATCGACATCACTGGACCGGTGCGCATCGATCGCTGCCGGGTGCTGTGTCGCGACGCCAACGACGCGCGCGCGCACCTCCGTGTGCATGCCCGCCTCGACAGCGACGCGCCGCGTTCTGCGCGGATCACCACGTGGGTCGATGGTGCCGCGGTTGCCCAGCAGGACCATCCGCTGGCGCAGGGCAGCAACGAGATCACTTGGAACCTGGATATCGCCCAGCCCCGGCTGTGGTGGCCGTGGTCGTTGGGCGAGCAACCGTTGACCGAAGTACGGGTCGAGGTGGCGGTCGACGGGGTCTCCAGCGACCGGCACGTGGTGCACACGGGGTTGCGCGAGATTGCACTGGAAGACTGGGTGTTCTCGGTGAACGGCGAGCGGTTGTTCGCAAAGGGCGTCAACCTGGCTCCTACTGCTCTGGACCTGTCGTCGGCTTCGGCCGAGGCAGTGCGCCGCGACATCGATCTGGCCCGCGAGGCCGGCCTGGACCTGGTTCGGGTGAAGGGCCACATCGCCCGTCCCGAGCTGTACCGGGCCGCCGACGAGCGTGGCATCTTGGTGTGGCAGGACCTTCCGCTGCACGGTGGCCATGCCCGCTCGGTTCGTCGGCAAGCGGTCGAGCAGGCACGGGCGGCCGTCGATCAGCTCGGCCACCATCCTTCGATCGCGGTGTGGTGCGGTCACGACACGCCAGAACGACACTTCGTCGGCCAACAGCTGCCCTCGTGGAACCGCACGATCTTGGATCGCTGGGTGAAGCGTGCGTTCGAGAAGGCCGACGAGACCCGCCCTGTCATCGCCCACAGTGGTGTCATGCCGCACCTGCCGCAGCTGGAAGGCACTGATACTCGTCTGCATCTGGGTTGGGGCCGAGGTGACGAACGCGACCTGCCGGGCCTGGCCGCGGCCATGCCCCGACTGATGCGCTTCGTCAGCGAGTTCGGATCGCAGTCGGTGCCCGACGGCGATCCTCTGGTCGACGATTCGGCTTGGCCGGATCTGGACTGGCAGCTGCTGACCGATCGCCACGGGTTGGATCACGAGACCATGGTTCGCCACCTGAACCCGGGCAAGTACACCAGCTACGACCAGTGGCGCACAGCCACTCAGCAGTACCAGGCAACGCTGCTGCGCCATCACATCGAGACCCTTCGCCGGCTGAAGTACCGACCGGTGGGCGGGTTCTGCCTGTCATCGTTGGCCGACCCGGCGCCGCTCATCTCCACGGCCATCCTCGATCACGAACGTCGACCCAAGTTGGCGTTCACCAGCGTCACCGACGCCTGCCGGCCGGTGATCGTCGTTGCCGAGCGCATGGCCGATCGGCTGACGGTCGGCACCGGCGTGGCGCTGGACGTGCACGTCATCAGCGATCTGCATCGAACCCGCGAACACGTCGACTGCGTGGCCACACTCAGCTGGCCGGGCGGCAGCCATCGATGGCAGTGGCAGGGTGATGTGCCCCCCGACGATTGTGTGCGCGTGGGCGTCGTGCGCTTCGTCGTGCCCGACGCACCCGGCACCGTGTGGCTGGATCTGGCGTTGGTGCACGGCGACCAAGCCGCCTCGAACCGCTACGAAGCACTGATCGAGCGCTGACGAACAGAGCCGCACTGAACGTGGTCATCCTGCGCTGCCCGCGGGCCGACCCACTCCGGGCGTCAGGCGCCCACGTCGGGCTGCAGGATCGGAGAGCTTCGGTGCCCTGCCGACGCTCTTCAGTGAGTTTGCGTGAGCACACAAACCCGCGGATCGTTTGTGCGCTCACGCAAACCCGGGCGAACGGCTTTCTGTGAGCCACCAAAGGCGCGGAGCGTTTGTGCGAGTCGCGACTCGCGAGTTGGGCTGCGGGTTGGAGGCTGCGGGGTTCGGGCTGTGGGCTGTGGGCTGACCCCGGGTCAGTTGCGCGAGAGCGACTTGCGGTTCTTGAACTTGGCCTTGCGGAAGTCTTGGTGCATCAGCGCGATCACATCGATCGAGATCTCTTTGGGGCACGCGGCCTCGCACTCGCCGTGGTTCGTGCACGAACCGAAGTATT
>JANNFQ010000548.1:0-3131 GCA_031380045.1 Acidimicrobiaceae bacterium | reverse complement strand
TTTCTGTCGGGCCCCGATCCGCGCTCGATGACCATGGTGGAACGAGATCCTGTGCACGCGATCATCGAGTTCTTCGAAGCGTGTCTGCAACAGGCCGACCGGTACGGGATGCGCCACCGGTGCATCCTTGACCCGGGTACTGGGTTTGCGCCGTCGAACTGGCCGTGGGAGCAGCGGTACGTGTACCAGAAGCGGGTGTACACCAATCTGGACGCGCTGCGCCGATTCGATCTGCCGCTGTACGTCGCGTTGCCGTGGAAGCGCACCGATCAGCACGACGAACTGCTGGAGATCGTGGTGCGCCAGCAGCCCGAGTACGGGCGGGTGCACCATCCCGACCGTGTGCGCAACCTGGAGCGTCGCCTGGGCCTGAGCTGACCGGCAGTCAGAACCAGCGCACGACCCGCCGACGGTTGGGTGTGGGCTCACTCGAGCGGGCCGCGCGGGTACACGCCGCTGGCGGGCAGGCGCTCGTCCCAGTCGGCCGGGCAGCGTTCGGGCGCGACTTCGGCAAGAGGTGCCAGCACGAAGCGGCGTTCGGCGATGCCGGGATGCGGCACGGTCAGATCTGGGTCGTCGATGACGACATCGTCGTAGAACAGCAGATCGACGTCGAGCGTGCGTGCCCCCCAGCGAACGATGCGTTGACGGAGAGCTGCAGCCTCGACCTGCTGACAGCGACGCATGAAGCCATACGGGTCCAGCCAGGTGCGAACGACGACCACCATGTTCAGGTACGCACCCTGGCCCTCGGGGCCCATGGGATCGGTCTCGAACACCTGCGACATCGCTTCGATCTCGCCCAACCGACCGATGGCCAACCGCAGGAAGTGCTCGCGGTCGCCCAGGTTCGAGCCCAGGGCCACGATGGCCGTGTGCGAGGTGCGTGTGTTCTGGCCGAAGTCGGCCCGACGCCGCTGGATGCGCACAGCGGTGTTCTCGATCTGTTCGGGGATGGGCGGACGGATCTTGGTGACCGTCACTTCGACGCCCTCGACACGGTCGAAGGCGACAGCGACTTCGGCGACGCGCTCGGCCAACCGCTCTAACAGGATGTCTTTCGACTCGCGCACGGCATCGGCCACTCGCTGCGTGACGTCGCCGTAGTTGGCGGTATCGCCCAACTCGTCGGTGCGCCCCGCGTCGCGCAGATCCACGTGCAGCGACAGATCGATGCGCACTGGCTGGGCCAGTTCTCGTTCGTGGGGCAACGCACCCACGACGGTGGTGACGACCAGTCCGTTGATGTCGATCCGGTCGGACGTCGACGAGTCGGGGGGCATGCCCGAACGATAACCCTGCGATTCGTGGCAGCCACAGTCGTCACCGGCCAGACTGGCCGCATGCGGCCCTCCGACGATCTGTACGCCGGGTTTCCCGAAGGATTCTTCGGTCGTACCGACGAGTCGATCGACACCACCTTCTACGAGTCAGAGCGTCTGGTCGCCCACATCGACGACCGCGCCATCGCCGCGGTCGGCGCCCTGTATCAGCGCCTGGATCTGAGCGGGCAGGTGCTGGACCTGATGTCGTCGTGGATCTCGCACTTCGTCGAGGCGCCGGCCGAACTTCTGGCGTTGGGCATGAACGAGCACGAACTGTCGGCGAACCAGATGGCGACGTCGTATGTCGTGCACGACTTGAACACCGACCCCCGATTGCCCTTCGACGACGACCGCTTCGACAGCGCGACGTGTTGCGTCTCGATCGACTACTTGGTCCGTCCCATCGAAGTGATTGCCGAGGTGGCGCGCGTCGTGCGCAGCGGTGGAATCCTGGCGTGCACGTTCTCGAATCGCTGTTTTCCAACGAAGGCAATCCGTGGGTGGCTGGAACTGGACGACGAGCGGCGTTGCTGGTTGGTGGCCGAGTACGTACGTCGAGCCGGAGGCTTCGATGAACCGCAAACGATGCTGTGCACGCCGCCGAAGACGTACGGCGATCCGTTGTACGCGGTGGTGGCATCCGTACTGTGACGTTGACGACCGGGCCGTGACGAGGGGTGCGCCCAGTGTCAGTCGATGCGTTGGATCATCGTGACGCCGTCGCCGATGGGCAGCACCACGCAACGCACGCGTTGATCGGATGCAACCAGGTCGTTGAACGCCTGCAACGCGACCGTGTTCTCGTCGGTCGCTGCGGTGTCCAGCACCTCTCGCGACCACAGAGTGTTGTCGACCAGCATCAGCCCTGCTGGGCGCATCAGCGGAACCAGCGCCTTGAAGTAGTTGCCGTAGTTCGGCTTGTCGGCGTCGATGAACGCAATGTCGAAGCGCAGGTCGGGCGGCAGTGACGCGATTGTGTGCAATGCCGGTCCGATGCGCAGATCGATGCGATCGCTGACGCCCGCCAGCAGCCAGTGTTCGACGGCGATCGATGTCCACTCCTCGCTGACATCGCAGCAGATCAGCTTGCCGTGGGGACCCATGCCCCGAGCGATCGACATGGCCGAGTACCCGGTGAAGGTGCCGATCTCGATCGCGTTGCGGGCGCCGCTGGCCCGCGCCAACATCTCGAACATGGTGCCCTGATCGCCGCCGATCTGCATCCGTGCGTCAGGGCCCGTTCGCTGTTCGGTGGCAGTCATCAACTGTTGCTGGATCGCGTCGGGTGGGGTCGAGTGGCTGGCGATGTAAGCGGCGAGTTCTGGATCGACCACATCGGCACGAGAGGCAGGCATGGCGACACGGTACCGGCCCATCCTCGGGCCGCGCGATGGAACACGCGGACGTAGCTACACGGTGGCGAGCAACCAGTCGGTGGGGCCGATCACGAACTGCGTATCTGGAGTCATGGCGACCAGCACGGCGGTCAGATCTGGCTGGGCCAGCGAGACGCAACCGGATGTGGCCTTGGTGGCGCCGGATTGGCCCGAGACATACGTGTTGCGATGCAGGAAGATCGCCGCGGCGAAGGGTGTCTCGCCGGGCTGGTCGCCCGAGACGTTCGGCTCCATATTGGCGCCGATCAACACCGCATTCGAGTACGTGGTGGTGAAGCGCGGCAGGTACTCGTCATCGACACCTGCGCACACCGTGTCGTTGCGCAGGTGCCCGTAGCCGGCGGTGCCGGGAGTTGCGCCGAAGCAGTCGCCGGTCCGCACGGCGCGATACGTGCCAGCGGTGACACCG